>CALDMR010000120.1 GCA_937915065.1 uncultured Clostridia bacterium | reverse complement strand
AACCGGCAGATGTGCGCACACTGCCGGAAGAGGCTCAGGTACAGTTTGCCCGGGAAGCGCGGGCGACAGAACTGTACGGATTGGCCTGCCCGGACTTGGCCCGGGCTTTGCCCGGGGCGGAATGGCGCATCGGTCCGGTGGTGGTAAAACCCTGAATATAAGGCAGAAATAGCTGCCTGAGTGGCGGAGACGGTATAAAATTGTAATACTTTTGTAACCAATGTGTCATTTACTTGGTTTCTTTTTCGGCGCGGCCTGTATATCCTAAAATACAGGGAAATATCCCAGTGGGAGATTTGTATGAAGAGAATCGCTTGTTTTTTGGCCGCGGCAGCGTTGTCTGCCGTTGGCTTATCTGCATGTGCGCAGCCGGAAGCTGCCGCCTGTCTGGCAAACGCGGCAGACAGCGAGGCGGCGAGCCGGATCAGTGCGCACCTTTATGAAAAAGAGTATTTCAGCAGCGACGGAAAGATGCTGCTGGGAAAATACAGTTACACGGTGCCGGGCATGGCATCATCTGCCGATGACGGGTCATCGGCGGCCATCGTTGAAGCGTTCAACGATGAGATCGATTCCCTGCTGGAGGCGAAAATCGAAAGCTGGGACGATGCCATGGAGGACGCCCGGGAGTTTTACGAAAGCGGTGGTTCCACCAGCTGGGCCGACGGTATTTACTGGATGGATGAAATGAGTTATACAGCCAACCAGTCAGAGGCGCTGGTGGATGTGCGTTACGAGCATTATGTCTATTCCGGCGGAGCCCACGGTTACACCTACTATACCAGCCAAATGTTTGCGCTGAAGGAAGGGTGCCCGGTGACGCTGGCAGAAATGGCGGCGGATGAGGAAAGCCTACGCAAGACTGTGGCTGACGAGATCCTGCGCCAAATCGAAGCGGAGGATCTGGCGGTACAGTATAGCTACTGGAGCGACTATGCCGCTTATGTGAACGAGTGGATGGATGACCACAGCGTGTATTTCCTGCCGGAGGAAGAGGGCAGGGGAATGGAGATTATTTTCCCGGCCTATGAACTGGCTTCCTACGCTGCGGGGCCGCAGAGATTTGTGGTCGATGCGGCGGTATACGAACCTTGTCTCAATGATTATGGCCGGCTGTTGCTGGGATTGGCGGATGCCTAAAAACGATCACAATGGAAAACGGGGGATGCGGCGCTCAGTCCGCATCCCCCGTTTTTAGGTGGTTCAGGATTCGTTTGTGATATGGACATGATTGTTGATATGCTCGGAGCAATAGCAGTAGTACCCGTTGCATTTGGAACAATAGCGGAAGTCCAGGTCGGGATAGTCCGTATCGGTTTTGCCGCAGACGGCACATTTGTGGTGATACCCCTTGTCTTTCATCTGCTCTTTTACTGCTTTTTTATATTGGATCGTTTTGGGCGAAGCCTGATGGGCAGCCCGGCCGGTCATGCGCCGCAGCCAGGCGGACAGCTCTTCATAGAAGAACAGGAAGAAGTTGACCAGCGCCATAACCGGCAGCAGTGTGTTGGTAAACTGGAGCCGCAGCAGCGCGCTGAGGATATCCAAAGCGAACAGGCCGGCGGAGATCCAGGCCAGATACTTGATCTTGATGGGAATAAACCAGAAGAGGATCGTGGTTTCGGGGTAGAGCATGGCAAAGGCAAAGAACATGGACATATTTACATAATAGGTTCCCGCCATGGTGAAATTGGTTCCGGTGATCACAGACAGCAGAATCACTGCCAGAAGCGACAGAATGGCGCCGGAGAAATAATAGATATTGAATTTGGCTGTGCCCCATTCCCGTTCCAGGGTGCTGCCGAGGAAATAGTAGAAGAACAGGGAGATGATCAGCCAGAAAGCGCCGCCCATATTGCCGTTCAGTCCGGTGTTGGGCACAAACAGGAAGGTGACCAGCCGCCAGATCTCGCCGTGGAGCAGATCGTTCAAGTTAAAAGAAAGGAAACTGATGGCCCCGGCGTTATATCCGGTGAGCATATACAGCACATAGACGATGGCTGTGCCGAGCACAATGATTTTCATCAGGTTTGGAATGCCGAAATTGGGATGCTGATAGCAGAATTCGTCAATTTTGCGGTTGATACGATGCAAAGGAATACACCTCCGAAAAAATCTGTCAGGCAGAAACTTTGGACAGAACCCGCAGCCTGACCAACATTAAGTTCTTATTCTACACGAAAGCGGAGCAAATGTCATTAAAAAATTGTAAACAAGCGACATTTTATGAAAATATTTTTGGGAAAAGCGATTTTACACTTCCCAAAAATACGCAGATATGTTATACTATTTTGGCGCTACAATAAGAATGGTTGCGGCGTCTTCCTATCATATACGATCTGCATAGATCAGATTTGGATAGAATATGAGTGAATAAAAACCAAAGGAGAATCGCTATGAAAAATAGAGTGTTTACTTCTGAATCCGTAACCGAGGGCCATCCCGACAAAATCTGCGACCAGATTTCCGATGCAGTGCTGGATGCCATCATGGCGCAGGATCCCATGGGCCGCGTGGCCTGTGAAACCACTACCACCACCGGCATGGTCATGGTGATGGGCGAAATTACCACTACCGCCCGGATCGACATTCCCACCATCGTCCGTGACACGGTTAACCGCATTGGTTACAACGATCCTGCTTACGGTTTCGACGGCCATACCTGCGCTGTGCTGACGACCATCGATAAGCAGAGCCCTGATATTGCCCAGGGCGTTGATCATGCATACGACGCCAGTGCCGATGAAAAGGTAGGCGCCGGCGACCAGGGCATGATGTTCGGTTACGCCTGCGACGAAACGCCCGAGCTGATGCCCGCGCCCCTGGCCCTGTCCCATGCGCTGGCCCGCCGCCTGACGGCGGTTCGCAAGAGCGGCGAGCTGAACTGGCTGCGCCCCGACGGCAAGAGCCAGGTTACTGTGGAATACGACAGCCAGGGCAATGTGCTGCGCTGCCCCGCTATCGTGGTTTCCACCCAGCACAGCCCCGATATCTCCATTGAAAAGCTGCGCGAGGCCATTGTGGAAACGGTGATCAAGCCCGTGATCCCCGCCCGCTATATCGACATGAATACCAAGTTCCTGGTGAACCCCACCGGCCGTTTCGTGGTCGGCGGCCCTGCGGGCGACTCCGGTCTGACCGGCCGCAAGATCATTGTGGATACATACGGCGGTTCCGCTGCTTCTCCGGCAAGGATCCCACCAAGGTGGATCGCAGCGCGGCTTACATGGCCCGCTATGTGGCTAAAAACCTGGTGGCAGCCGGCTTTGCCAGAAAGTGCCAGGTGGAGCTGGCTTATGCCATCGGCGTGTCTGAGCCCGTTTCCATTGTAGTGGATACCTTCGGCACCGGCACTGTCAGCGATCAGCAGCTGACCGAACTGGTGGAGCGCTGCTTCGACCTGCGTCCCGGCAAGATTATTTCCTACTTGAATCTGCGCCGTCCCATTTACGAGCAGACCGCGGCATACGGCCATTTCGGCCGCCCCGACCTGGATCTGCCCTGGGAGCACACCGATATGGCTGCCAAGTTGAAGGCCTGCCTGTAAACTGAAACTGCACGTTCGCTCCGCCCGGCGTTTGTACCGGGCGGAGCGTTGCGCGCTTACCATGTGTTTTAAGAAATGATTAAGAAGGTCTTTTTCCCGGGGAAAAGAAGCCTTTTGTATGTATGAGTCGATGCCGGAGAAGCTGCTATTGGTTCCCGGCGAAAGGATTATTTTGTCAATGAACATGCGCCAACAACAACCGAAACAATGGCTGTGCAGCCATCTGCCCCAACTGCTGCTGGGCCTGATTCTGCTGCAGCCGGCGCTGGATGTGCTGTCTTTCTGGCAGTCTCAGGCGGGTGTCGGCAACGGGGTGACGCTGCTGCTGCGCTTTGCCATGCTGCTGACAGTGGCCCTGGCGGGCTTTTACCTGTCGGAACGAAAACGGCTCTATGTGGCCCTGGCGGCGGTGCTGCTGGGCTTCGGCCTGTGCCACTGTGCGGCGGTGCTTCAGGTGGATATGATGACGCTGCCGGAGGAAGGGGAGGTCACCGGGCTGCGGATGCTGCTGTCCGATCTGGCCAACTATGCTCGTGTGGCCCAGATCCCTGTGTTCACCCTTTCCTTTGCCACCTTTTTGAAACGGAGCGGAGAAGGGGGCTTCCGGGCGATCCAGAAGGGCTTTGTTCTGGTGCTGCTGGCGATTGCGGCGGTGGAACTCCTCAGCGTTTTCACGGGAACCAATCCCTACACCTATCCCAATAAATCCCTGGGCGTGCTGGGGTGGTTCTATTTTGCCAATTCCCAAAGCGCGATCCTGAGCGTGTTGGTGCCGGTGAGCATTATGGCGGTGATCCGCCGGAAAGAGCGGCGGCCATTGCTCCAGGTGCTGGTGTGCCTGGTGGGATTTGGCGTGCTGTTTTTCTTCGGCACCCGGCTGACCTTTGCCGCTATTTTTGCCACGGCGATCGGACTGGTTTTTACCCTCCTGGTGGCGGATCGCCAAAAAAAGAGGGCTGTGGCAGTGCTGCTGGTGTGCGCGGGCCTCTGCCTGGCGGCAGTCCAGTATTCTCCCATGTATCAGAACCAAAGCCGGGTGGGCAATAGCTTTGACCAGAAGCAGGCGCGGATCGATGCTATGATCGAGGGCGACAGCGCCTGGGCCGCCCGGTATGGCGCGGAGGGAGAGGACGTTTATGAGCGGTGCCGCCTGGTGGGTGCGTATCACTTCTATGCCGGCGATCTGGTGGAAAAATACGGCCTGGCCCGGGTGGTGGAGATCTACGATTACAGCACAAATGCCCATGTGGTGGCAGATGTGCGCCTGGCCAAGCGCAATTTCTGCACGCTGATGATGGAGGATTCTCCGATGCTGTCCCGGCTGTTCGGCCTGGAATTGGGCGATTTGCGCTACGGCATGGGGAACTATGACATGGAAAATGATTTTCACGGGATCTATGTGCTGTACGGCGCAGTCGGCCTGGCGCTGCTGGCAGGGTTTTTCCTGTATTTTGTGGGCCTGATCCTGTGGGCGCTGCTGAAAAATGCAAAGAAATACTATACCCCGGAAGCGGGGGCTTACGGCGTGGCCTTTATCATGCTGATGCTGCATGCCTTTGCCACGGCGGGCCTGCTGCGGCGGCCCAATGCCTCGTTTTATCTTTCCGTGGTGCTGGCGGTGATCTTCTATCTGGTGCGGATCCGCCGCTATAAAGAACAGAACACCGCCGAAGCAGAGCCGGTTTCCGGCACTGCGGCAATAGACAGAAAGGATACCGGCCTATGAGCAATGCTGTGAATCTGCAAAATCAACAGTCCAAACTGATCCGTAATCTGCCCCATTTTGTCACGCTGATCTGCGTGCTGCAGCCGCTGATGGACGTGCTGTCCTTCTGGCTGGCGGAACTGGGGCTGAGCAACGCTCCTTCGCTGCTGCTGCGCTTCGGCGTGCTGGCTGTGGTAGCGCTGATGGGCTTTTGCCTTTCCCGGCAGAAGAAGATCTATATCATTGCCGGCGTGATTTGCGCCGCCCTGTGGGCCGGTCATTGCTTTGCCTGCCTGCAAAAAGGTTATCTGAACCCGCTGACCGATCTGATCAACTATGTGCGCGTGGTGCAGATGCCGCTGTTTGTGCTTCATTACGTTTATGAAGCGCAATGACCGCTGCTTTGAAGGGATCAAGCGCGGCTTTTTGCTGAACTTTGTGATCATTACTGCGGTGCTGGGCCTGAGTATTGTGACAGATACCTGCCGTCCCACTTACGATCTGAGCCATCTGGGCAAGATGGGTTGGTTCTCCACCAGCAACGCCCAGAGCGCCATCCTCAGCATGATCACGCCTGTGGTGGTGTGGATGGCCTATGAAAGCAAGCGGGCCTGGCTTGTTTGGATCACGGCGGCGCTGGCCTATGTGCAGCTGTTTTTCATCGGCACCCGCCTGGCCTTTGCGGCCACGGTTGCCACCACGCTGGGCCTGGCCTTTGTGTTCCTGGTCAATCATAAGATTGAGTGGAAGCGGGTGGCGGCGCTGT
>CALDMR010000119.1 GCA_937915065.1 uncultured Clostridia bacterium | reverse complement strand
CAGGCCGGCAGTCGGTTCATCCAGGATCAAAACCTCCGGCTCCATGGCCAGCACGCCTGCGATGGCCACCCGACGCTTCTGTCCGCCGGAAAGTTCAAAGGGGGACTTTTGCAGGGTCTCCTCATCCAGGCCCACAAATCCGGCTGCTTCCCGGACACGACGGTCGATCTCCCCCTCTTCCAGGCCCATGTTGCCGGGACCGAAGGCAATATCTTTATACACCGTTTCCTCAAAAAGCTGGTATTCCGGATACTGGAATACCAGCCCCACATGAAAGCGGCTTTCGTAGGTCACCTTAGGCGCAGACCAAATATCCTGCCCGCGGAAATAGACATGCCCTTCTGTGGGTTTCAGCAATCCGTTAAGGTGCTGGATAAAGGTGGACTTGCCCGAACCGGTATGGCCGATAACGCCCAGAAATTCCCCCGGGCGCACTTCAAAATCAATATGTTCGATCGCATTGCGCTGGAAGGGCGTTCCGGCGCTGTATGTATGGGTCAGGTTTTCTACTTTCAAAATTGGTTCCACGTTTTGTTTTTCCCTTCGGAACAATATTACGCCTTTAAGGCAGCGCAGATCGCATCCGCACATTCTTCCACGGACACGGCATCCAGGGGCACATCCAGCCCGGCCCTGCGCAGTTCACAGAGCAGCTTGACCGTTTCCGGCACCGTCAGGCCGATGCGGCACAGCTCCTCTGCCTGCTGAAAAATCTCCCGGGGCGTACCGTCGAGATAAATCTCCCCCCGGTTCATGACGATCAACCGGTCGGCCAGCTCCGCTTCGTCCATATGGTGGGTGATCATCACGATCGTGATGCCTTTTTCCCGATTCAACCGGCGCACGGTCTCCAATACTTCCCGCCGCCCCTGGGGATCCAGCATGGCGGTGGCCTCGTCCAGCACAATGCACTCCGGCTCCATGGCGATCACGCCGGCAATCGCAATGCGCTGCTTCTGGCCGCCGGAGAGCAGATGGGGCGCATGGCGGGTGAACTCTGTCATTCCCACCGCCGCCAGGGCGTGATCCACCCGCTGGCGAATTTCGTCGGTAGGCACGCCCAGATTTTCCGGGGCAAAGGCCACATCTTCCTCCACCACATTGGCGACGATCTGATTGTCCGGATTCTGGAATACCATGCCCACCCGGCGGCGGATCTCCAGCAGCGCCGCTTCGTCCGCACTGTCCAGCCCGTCCACCCAAACCTTGCCGCCGGAGGGCAGGTACACTGCGTTGAATTGCTTGGCCAGGGTGGATTTTCCAGAACCGTTGTGACCCAGAATGGCTACAATACTGCCCCGCTCAATCGTCAGGTTGATGTTTTTCAAAACGGGAACGGGCTGCGCCCCCTCCCCCGCAGGATAGGAGAAGGAAAGATTTTCCGTTTGTATCATTTCCATCGTCTGCCCTTCTCCTTTACCGGTGGTCGGAGATCCACCGGCCCGTGGCGCCGCAGGGCAGCGCCATTCCCGTTTCCGTCACAGGCAGGCCCAGCTCGGCGCATTCAGTATGTCCGCCGTATTTTTCGCCCACCAGCAGATTCAAAATATATCCCAGCACCGAAGGCGCCAGGCCCGTGGTGTAGGAGTTGAGCACAATAAACAGGGGATCATCCGACAGGACGCCGGCGCAGAGCTTTACAAAGGGATACAGGTTCTGCTCCAGCTTCCACACTTCGCCGGAGGGGCCGCGGCCATAGGAAGGCGGGTCCATAATAATGGCGTCATACCGCTTGCCGCGGCGGATCTCCCGCTCCACGAATTTCGCGCAGTCATCCACGATCCAGCGGATGGGCGCGTCCTCCAGATGCGAAGAGCGCGCATTGTCCCGGGCCCAGGAAACCATGCCTTTGGCTGCGTCCACATGGCAGACACTGGCTCCGGCGGCTGCGCAGGCAATGGTGGCCGCCCCGGTGTAGGCAAACAGGTTCAGCACGCGGATGGGACGGTCGGCCCGGCGGATCATATCCATAGCGAAGTCCCAGTTCACCGCCTGCTCCGGAAACAGCCCCGTGTGCTTGAAATTCATGGGTTTGACATTAAACGTTAATTCCCGATAGCGCACCTGCCACTGCTCCGGCAGTTTTTTGCGTTCCCAGTGGCCGCCGCCGGTGTTGGAGCGCAGATAGCGGGCGTCGGGATGGTTCCACGCGCTGTTGCGCCGGGGCGCTTCCCAAATGGCCTGGGGATCCGGGCGCACCAGAATCTGTTTGTTCCAGCGCTCCAATTTTTCTCCATCGCCGCAGTCCAGCAATTCATAATCCTTCCATTGATCCGCGATCCACATCATTCGGTGTTCTCCTTTATCTCAAACAATTCCTTGAATCTATAATTCAGCCATAATATCATAGTATTATACTACGAAAGCTACTGCCGCGTCAACGAAAAAAGGGGTGCGCCCCCCATAGTAGAACCAAAAATATAAAATGAAGCGGCTGATCGGCCGGGGCCCCGCTTTATTTTATAGTATCGCGGATTTTTCACCCCTGCCTTGAATGATGCAGAAGCACGGGAAGTCCCCCTTGCCGCAGAAAAATCGGTATGATACAATATGACATAATAAGAAAAAGCTTCAGCCGGAAAAACAGGGGGCCTGCTCCCCGCAGAATGCGGAAAGACGCCAGTTCTGCCCAGGCTGATGCCCTTGCAAGTTTCAAAGAATGCAAACAGGAGAATCTATTATGTCCAACACATTACTGCACTGCTGCTGTGCTCCGTGCTCCGTGCGCTGCATCGAAGACCTCCGCGGAGAGGGAATCGAACCCACTGCATACTGGTACAATCCCACTATCCACCCCTACCAGGAGTATAAAGCCCGGCGGGATACGCTGATGGCCTATGCCCCCACCATCGATATGGCGCTGGTTGTGGATGAAGACTATGGTCTGCGCCCCTTCGTCCAGGCCGTAGCC
>CALDMR010000118.1 GCA_937915065.1 uncultured Clostridia bacterium | reverse complement strand
AATTTTTTGCTAATCCATTCATTTCAGGCTTGACTTTTAATAGTTAGTCTTTCGCTTGCTGTTGTTTTATCTTACACGGAACTGCGCCCCTGTGCAACTGCTTTTTATGTTTTATGAATGATACAACTGTGATACAATTAGGATATAAAAATAAAACGGTAATGAATAAATAAAGGAGCATCCTTTTTATGATAAGAATTTTGATTGCGGAGGACGAGCAGGCGATCGCTGACCTGTTGGCTATGAATTTGGAACGGGTGGGATACAGCTGTGTATGGGCCCCAGATGGATTGAGTGCCATTGAAAAGCTGGAACAGGAAAATTTTGATCTGGCTTTGTTGGATGTGATGATGCCGGGAGCGGATGGGTATGATGTGTTGAACTATATGAAGCCCCTGAATATCCCGGCGATTTTTATCACTGCGCGGGACAGCGTGGCAGATCGGGTCTACGGTCTGCACGAAGGGGCGGACGATTATATCACAAAACCCTTTGAAATTGCGGAGATGCTGGCTCGGGTGGAGTCGGTTCTGCGGCGGTACAATAAATCTGCATCCCACTTTTCTCTGGATGGGGTGGAAGTGGATCTGCCCTCGCGGACTGTGACAAAAAACGGCGAAACCATCAACTTGACCATGAAGGAGTTTGACCTGCTGGTGCTTTTCCTGCAGAACAAAAATATTGCGCTGTTCCGGGAAACGCTGTACCGGCGGGTATGGGGCGGTGATTACACCGGCGAGGGGCGCACGGTAGATCTGCATGTGCAGCGCCTGCGCAAAAAGCTGGGATGGGAAGAACATATTTCTGCTGTATATAAGGTCGGTTATCGCCTGAACGCATAAACGCATAATAGGAGGACAGTCGTTTGAATTTTTCCCATAAGGTGTTTTTTTCCACACTGCTGATCATTGCGCTCATCTGTGGATTGGGCAATGCGGTGCTGGTGGATTCCATGTTTCGCTCAGCCATGGACCGGGAGGAACAGATTGCCCTGGGCGAAAATAAGATGCTGCAGTTCTCCTTTGTGACTGCGGTCTCAAATGCTGTGGCAACGGCGGATCTTTACGGTTTGATCGACCCGATGTCTGACAGTGCCATCCGCCGGATTGGATGGACAGTGGAAAACAGCAGCGGGGTTTGTATCCGGATCAGCGATGCGGAAGGCAATCGCCTTTATGTCAGCAAAGCCTTTAAAACCACCAGGGATTTGGCGGCAGAGGTGGCAGAAGGAGGCCGGGCCTGGATCTGTTTTGCAGAAAATGGCAGTCATTATATCCAGGTAGCCTGTCCCGTCCGAGTGGGGGAGCGGGTGTTTTACCTGGAAAGCTTACGCAATGTGGATGGGACGATACAGGAGCACCAGCGGAACCTGGCGCTGTGCCGCGCTTTGACATTGTCGCTGATGGCGCTGTCAGCGGTTTTGATGCTGCTGCTGTCCAAATATTTGACGCGGCCCCTGCAGCGCCTGAGTGCGGTCAGCCGCCGGATCGCGGGCGGCGAGTATCAGCTGCGCTGCGCCGTTGTGTCTCACGACGAAATCGGCGCACTGACAGAGGACTTCAACGCTATGGCCGACAGCGTGGAAACAAAGATCTGCGAGTTGGAGGATGCTTCCCGCCGGCAGGAAGACTTTGTGGCCTCTTTTGCCCACGAACTGAAAACACCTTTGACATCGATCATTGGATACAGTGATATGCTGCGCTCCCAGGTGCTGCCGCCGGAGCAGCAGTTTAAGGCGGCTGAATACATTTATGCCCAGGGAAAACGGCTGGAATCCCTCTCCCATAAGCTGTTGGAGATCATTGTTTACCGGCGGGAAACCATTTCTCCGGCGCCGATCCAGGCAAAACCGTGGCTGGAAAAAATTGCTGCCACGCTGGAACCCTCTTTGCAGGAGCGGGGGCTGCATTTGGATCTTTCTGTGGACGAGGGCGTGCTTTGGGGCGAAAGCGATCTGCTGGAATCTCTGGTATTTAATCTCTGTGACAATGCCCGAAAAGCCAGCCCGGAAGGGGCCGTGGTGGAACTGCGGGGCTGCCGGGAAGAGGCTGGGTATTGTATCAGTGTGCGGGATCACGGCAGCGGTATTCCGCCGGAGGCCCTCCTGCGCATTACCGAACCCTTTTATATGGTGGACAAGTCCCGGTCGCGGACGCAGAACGGCGCGGGACTGGGCCTGGCATTGTGCGCTGCCGTGGCGGAAGTGCACGGCACCAGTTTGCATTTTGACAGTGCCCTGGGCCGGGGAACCACTGTTTCGATCCATTTGAAGGGGGTGGCGGAATGAGAGGAAAGTATTGGCTGCTGCCGGTCTTGACAGTGGCGGCGGTTTTATTTGCAGCATCCCTGCCGGAATTGATGCTGATGCAGTGGAGCCGTAATCATATGGAAATCCTCTACCAGGAACCGGTGGATAAAACGGCGCTGGTGACCGACTACAGCCTTGGCGGTTCGGCCAGGCTGCGGCTGCTGCGGGATTCCGGCATCCGTGCCGGCGGCGGTACGATCCTTTATGGCGATGCTGGCAGCGGCATTACTGTGGATGTGCGGGCCTTGCGGTTAGACAGCGGGGAGGAAGACCCGCAGACCGGAGAGGAGAACGGCGGCCGGCCGGCGCTGCTTCCCAATAAGAATTTTACGGAACATCTCTACCACTATTACTATGAGGCGCTGTACCTGCTGGTGGATCACGGAGTGATTGGGAACGATCTGCTGCTGCACTATCAAAAAACAGCGGAAAGCGTTAAGGTAGATTATTGTACAGTGACTGACACGAACAACCCCTTTTCCTCTATGTCCCTGCTGTGCGTTTCCTGTTCGCTGCGGGACGGGGAACCCTATGGCTTGTCTTCTGACACCGCCTTTTCCCTGATTTTGGACGAGGAAACAGGAGTGGTTTACGGCCTGTCTGTGATAGGGGATCCGGAATTTGTGTTGGCAGAAGATCCTCTGCGTTTTTCTGTGCTGGCCGATTTACAGGGCGTTTCCATGACGGAATATGAGCAGCTGCCAGCCAAACAGAATACGGAATCGGCCCGCTTCAATTTCGGAGGATACTCCTATCTGCTGCAGCAAACGGTGCGCGAAGATGGTACGGGCCTTCTGGAATTCAATCCGGAAAAAAATCCTGTCCAGGGTGCAGCGCCCTGAGAGCGGATTTTTCTGCGCAGTTACAAAGAAAATCGCCCTGTTGTCTCTGGAGAGGGGACAACGGGACGATTTTTTGTCGCTATTTTTTTGTTGTTGCACGGTGCCGGGCGTGGTATACTGTTGCCGGAGTTCTGTCAAGGTATTACAGCACGTTCTGAACGCTGATCTTTTGGCTTTCCTTCAGGTGTTCCAGCTGTACGGCCAGCCGCTCGGCGCAGAGGCAATACCGGTCTGCATCTTCCCGGGCGGCGTATTGACGGGCCTCGGCAAAGAGGGCTTCGGTTTCTTCGATCTCGCCGTGATCCAGAGTGACGTGAAGGTAGGTTTTGTGCTCCTGCCAGGTCTCTGATGCGGCGTGGAGCGTGTGGCCGACTTCGCCCCATTGCCCCCTTTGGGCGGATGCTTGGGAATAGGACAGTTGGGTCTCGATGGAATTGCTCAGCTGGCTTACGGTGCGGGCGTTCATAACGCCTGCGGTGAACAGGGAAAACAGGATCAGGCAGGCAATGAAAAAGGGCTTCATGGCGGTTACTCCTTCTTAATGTAATACAGCTGATGGTCCTGGCCTATCTGCATCAGAAACACGGCGGCTACGGATGGGAGGCCGTTTTCAGCCAACCGGTGTTGGAGCCAGGTTTGATCCAGGCCCAGGCGGCGGAGATTTTTTTCCAGCAGCCTGCCGTCGCTGATGATAACGGTGGGCAGTCCGCTGCTTCGGAGTTTTTTGTTTTGAGCTGTTTTGGGCGTCAAAGGCTGATGTTCCGGATACAGCAGCACGGAAAGCTGCCCGTTGGTTTCCAGAACGGCGTATTCCACTGTGGACAAGTCCACCACGCCCTGCTGGCGCAGGTCTTCGATCAGCTCGTCCACGGTTAAGCGGGTACGCCGCATTTCCGCTTGGAGTATGTGCCCTTCCCGAATAATGACGGTGGGGTTGCCGCAGATAAGGTTGCGGAAGCGGATGCTTTTCAGATTGAGTACGGAGAGAATCATGGATACGGAGAGCAGAGCCAGGATCGGTACCACGCCGTTGAGCAGCGGAATGCCGAAATCCTGCATGGGCACTGCCGCCAGATCGGAGATCAGCAGCGCCAGCACCAGTTCTGAGGGTTCCAGCTCGCCGATCTGCCGCTTGCCCATCAGGCGCAGGCCCAGCATGATCAGAAAATAAAGAATAAGGGTACGGATCAGCGCAGTCAGCATATGAAAATGGCACCTCCGCCTTTCAGTATCTGCAGCGGCGCCGGTCTTTATGCTTGATATACCTATGTTGTTTTTTGTAAAGGAGATTTGTTGCATTTATGTGTGGTATTGTTGGTTTTGTCGGAAGAGAAGAGGCGGCGCCCATTTTGTTGGACGCTTTGGAACGCATGGAATACCGCGGATATGATTCCGCCGGTGTGGCAGTGCGCGCAGAGGCGCGCGGCCTGCAGATCAAAAAAACCAAGGGCCGCCTGCAGGCCCTGCGGGATTTGACCCATAACGGAGCTGATCTGGAGGGATGCCTGGGAATCGGCCACACCCGCTGGGCTACCCACGGCGAGCCCAATGACGCCAATGCCCATCCCCATGTGAGTGAAAACGGCCGGATTGCTCTGGTACACAACGGGATTATTGAAAATTATATGGAGATCAAGGAACATCTGCTGCGCCAGGGCGTAACCTTTACATCAGATACGGATAGCGAAGTGGTGGCCCAGCTGCTGGAGTTTCACTATAACGAGTGCCATAATATGCTGGAGGCTGTGGGCCGTGTGCTGCGCCGCATCCAGGGCTCCTATGCTCTGGGCATTATCTGCGCTGATTATCCCAATGCGCTGATCGCTGCCCGCAAGGACAGCCCCCTGATTTTGGGCTATGGGGAAAACGGCAACTTCATTGCTTCCGATGTGACGGCCATCATCAAGCATACCCGGGACGTGGTTTACATGGAGGATGGAGAAATTGCCGTGCTGACGGCGGACAGCGTGGATATCTTTGACGATGAGATGCTCCCCGTGAAAAAGAAGCACAGTACGGTGGATTGGGATGTGTCTGCCGCAGAGAAGGGCGGCTACCCCCATTTTATGCTCAAGGAGATTTTTGAGCAGCCGGAGGCCATTCGGAAGACTGTGTCGCCGCGGATCCGTGCCGGCCGCGTGGTGCTGGACGATATTTCGCTGCCGGCCGAGGAGATCCGGCAGTTTTCGCGGATTTTTATTGTTGCCTGCGGTTCTTCGTATCATGTGGGCATGGTCAGCAAATATAACTGGGAACGGCTGATGCGCCGTCCGGTGGAGGTCTGTCTGGCCTCTGAATTCCGCTACAGCAGTCCCCTGGTGGACGAGCATACCCTGGTGGTGGTGATCAGCCAGTCCGGCGAGACTTTGGACACTATGGCAGCCATGCGGGAGGCCAAGCGTCTGGGCGGCCGCACGTTAGCCATTGTTAATGTGGTGGGATCCTCCATTGCCCGGGAGGCAGACGATGTGCTCTATACCTGGGCCGGCCCGGAGATTGCCGTAGCCACGACCAAAGCGTATTCTACCCAGCTGGCGCTGATGAACCTGGTGGGCCTTTATTTGGCGGATGCGCTGGGGGCAGTGACCCGGAAAGAGTATGGAACGATCGTGGGCGAGCTGCTGGCGCTGCCGGAAAAAATGGAACGGGTGCTGGAGCGTGTGGAGGACATTCAGTATTTTGCGTCCCGCTATTTTAATCATAGCTCCATCTTTTTCATCGGACGGAATCTGGATTACGCCATGGGCATGGAGGGTTCGCTGAAGCTGAAAGAGATCAGTTATATCCACTCGGAGTCCTATGCCTCCGGCGAATTGAAGCACGGCACGATTTCGCTGATTGAACCGGGGACGCTGGTGGTGGCGCTGGCCACCTACCAGCCGCTGATGGATAAGGGAATGAGCAATGTGGTGGAGGTCAAGGCCCGCGGCGCAGAGGTGCTGGCAGTGACAACCGAACCCTTCTGCGAGAGAATGGAAAAAACAGCGGATGGAGTGCTGGCCATTCCCGAAACCCATCCGGTGGTGCAGCCGTCCTTGGGTGTGGTTCCGCTGCAGCTGTTTGCCTACTATGTGGCCCTCCAGCGCGGCTGTGATATTGACAAGCCGCGGAACCTGGCAAAAAGTGTGACTGTGGAGTAAAGAACGTCGTTTATCTGTATATGAGTAAACACCGCCGGGCAGGGGAGAACCTGCCCGGCGGTGTTTTGTAATGGATTTGTAACGGCTTTGAGATGCTTTTTGTCGGATTTCCTGTATGATGAAGGAGAAAGAAAATTCCGGCCGGGATGTCTGCCGGAGTGATGGGGGGATCGCTGTGAGAAGTGGAATGCGTTGGCCGGCTGCCGGCCTGGCGCTGTTGCTGGCCTTGGGAATGGCGGCCTGCGGCCAGCCGACAACCGCACCGTCTGCGGGAGAAGACGCCCAGATGCCGGAAGGGGAGCAGGAACCTGTTACAGAGGCGCTGGATCCGGAGGAGGCTGTGCGCACCTATTGGTCGCCGGAAGAGCTGACCCAGGAATGGGGGCCTCAGCAGGTGGTGGAGCATCTCTTTTTCCATCCGCTGGTGTGTTATCCCGAGCAGGCCTTTGACGGCGACAGCCAGGCCAACGGGATCGATGACTGGATGATCACCGTGGAGGAATACAACCGGATCCTCAACAGCCTGTATGAAAAGGGCTATATCCTGGTCAACATGAACGATGTCTGGTCTGAAGTGACTGATGGAGACGGGCAGGCAGTGATGGTGCGCAATACCCTGATGCTGCCGGAGGGCAAGAAGCCCCTGATCCTGTCCTATGACGATGTGAATTATTATGAGTATATGCAGGGCAACGGCTTTACCTGGAAGCTGATCCTGGGCGAGGATGGAGATCTGTGGAGTTACAGCAAGGATCCTGCCGGTGATGATGTGATCTCCCAGGATCAGGATGCGATCACGATTTTGGATCAGTTTGTGCGCGCCCATCCGGATTTTTCCCTAAATGGTGTGAAGGGCTGCCTGTGTCTGACGGGCTATGAAGGAATTCTCGGTTACCGCACCAACACCGCGAAGGAGGACAACAGCGCCGCCTTTGAAGAGAACCGTCAGCGGGAGATTGAGGCCGTCAAACCGGTAGTGGCCCGATTGAAGGAGACAGGATGGTACTTTGGTTCCCACACCTGGGGCCACATCAATCTGGCCGGGAAAAGCTTGGATGTGGTGAAGGCCGATACCGAGCGCTGGTTTGCCGAGGTGGGCTCCCTGGTGGGGGAGACGCGACTGATGATCTACCCCCATGGCGCGCGGCCCGACGGCAATGATGTCCAGCAAACGGGGCCGGTATTCCGGTATTTGCAGAGCCAGGGATTTCGCGTGTTTGCGTCGGTGGGAACGGAGTCTTACAGTAAAATCAAGCCGGACATCTGTGCGGTCATTTGCGACCGCCTGCATCCCGACGGTACCACGCTGCGTTGGCAGCGCCACCGCTATTTGCAGTTTTATGACGCCAAAGAGGTGATCGATCTGTCTGTGCGCCCCCAGCGGGACTATGATTTTGGAGAATAATAAAAAAGCGGCAGGGAGCAGCCATTGAAAGGCTGTTCCCTGCTGTTTTTATGGTGGCTTATTGGCTGGAAGGGTATCCGTTCAGCGGAACGGTGGTGATGGAGATCTTGCCGCCGGCAATCTCCAGCAGGCCATAGGTGGGGTAGCGGGCGTCGCCGATGCTGCCAGGATTGAGCATGGCTACGCCGTTGCGGGTCTCTGAAAAAATTCGGTGGGTGTGGCCGAAAAGGAATACATCAGCCCTTTGCTCCATGGCGGCATACAGGGCGGTGAGCAGGCCTTCTTTTACATGGAGCGTGTGACCGTGGCACAGCAGCACGCGCTTGTCTTCGATGAACAACAGCTTTTCGGTTTTTTCAAAGGCGGCGTAGTCGCAGTTACCCGGCACCTGCTCCAGGGGGATCTCGGGAAAAAGGCAGTGCAGTTTTTCGCCGTCCCGCATCACGTCGCCCAGATGAAAAATCTGATTTGGCCGGGTTTGTTCCACCGCCTGTACCATGTTGTCCACATTTCCGTGGGAATCGGAAAGCACCAGAATTTTCATCCAGCAACACCTCGCGTTATTTTTAGTAACAGTATCATATCACATCCGTCCGCAGGCATCAAGAAGGGCCGGCAGCTGAATGCTGCCGGCCCTTCGCGGATTGAGAGAGAGGATACTTTATTTCTGATTGTTCTGCTGATTCTGGCCGTTCTGATTGGTCTGGCTGTTCTGCTGCTTCTGCTTGTTTTCGCTGTTTTTCATGGTGCGCACCTCCTTCCGGGGTATTGAGTATGCATCTATTGTGGCCGGAACTTTGGATTTTATACACAGAACAAGCAAATTTTGTGCATATTTTCCCCCGGCGGCGTCACACTAACAGATGATTTCGGCGTGCCGCTTGCCGTGAAAGCGGCAGATGACAGGGAGGTTTTATGGAATTACACAACAGTCGAACCCAGGAAAATCTGATGCGTGCTTTTGCTGGTGAAAGCATGGCGCGGAACCGTTACACCTTTGCGGCAGCTGTAGCTAAGCGGGAGGGGCATCCCGTGCTGGAAGCCCTGTTCCGCTTTACCGCGGGGCAGGAGAAAGAACACGCGGAACTCTTTTATGACTACCTGCGGGGATGCGGTTGTACTAACATTGAAATCAGCGCGGGGTATCCTGTGGGGGAAAAAGAAGATCTGCGATCTTTGCTGGAGGAGGCGGTGCAGAATGAGGAGGAAGAGCATGGCTTGATCTATCCTGATTTCGCCGGGACGGCCCATCAGGAGGGGCTGGAGGAGATTGCCGGTAAATTCGGACTCATTGCCAAAATCGAGCAGCTTCATGCCCAGCGTTTTGATCTGTTCCTTGATTATCTGAAAAAAGATCAGTTGTATCTCAGTGAACAGGAAACGGGATGGACTTGTCTGAATTGCGGCTTCATGGTGACCAGCACGGCAGCGCCCAAGGAATGCCCTGTCTGCGGCCACCCCCGCGGATGGTTCTGCCGGGTGGAACTGGCGCCGTATCAAAAGAACAGCAGATAAGAGATGCTGCGGGAGCATATCTAAGATATGCTCCCGCAGCATTGCTTTTCGGGGGTGGATTTTCGATGGCTGCGGAAATCCGATTTTCTAAAAATAACAATCCCCTGAACTGTGCCGCCCGGCTAGTAGCGGTTTTGGTTCAGGGGATCGTTCGTTTAACGGGATTTATTATAACAAAAAGAGAGTGTGTGTGCAAGGGGGGATTTTTTACAGCGTGTCCACGCGGTCCAGGGACACATCCAGCTTGCTGGCGCCCACGGCAGAAGCGTAAGCGTTACGCAGGTTCGTGTGCAGGTCGGCGCCCAGGTCGCTGTTGGCCATGGCCAGCATCACAGTGTCGCCGTAAGCACCCACGGCCAGAGCATTGGCAGTCACGCAGATCCACTTGGACTGGTTGATGCCGTCGTACATGCTCTGTGCCACGCCGGCGGCATCGGCAGCGTTCTTCACGCGCACTACCACCAGGGAGGATGCCTGAGAACCCATCATGGACTCGGAAACATAGGCTTCCTTCAGCTTGGAACCGTCGCTCAGGCCCAGGTTGAACTGTACTGCGTCGGCGTCGGACAGATCCACAGCCATGGGATCGCCCAGGCTCAGCTCTACGCTCTGCTTGGCATAGATGGCGCTCACCAGATCGGTCAGGGTGCCGCTGTAATTCTTGTTGCTTTCAGCAGGCTTGTTTCCGGGCTTGGAAGAGGGCTTGTTCTCGGGCTTGGATTCGGGCTTTTCCTCGGGCTTCTGCGCGTTGGCGTCGCCGTTGTTCTCGGCGTCGCCCTGGGGATCGCTTTCTTCGGGCAGGTCTTCGTCCGTGCTGCCTTCGGTTTCACCGCCCTGGGGGGGCAGAACGTCTTCGTAGCTGCTGTCCTCGCCGGAAGAAGAGGGCGGGGTGTTGTTGTTGCCGCAGGCGGCGGTCATCAGCAGCATGGCCAAAGCCAGAGAAATGGTCAGCAGTTTTTTCATAGTTGAAATCCTCCATTGGTTTTATTCTTGTTGATTGGTTGTCAAAAAAGTGGGCTCCTGTTGGGTGCCTTTGTAAGAAATACGCACGGCAGGGAGAAACGGTCACAGAAAATAAAAAATTTTTTGAAAAAATTTTTCAGGGCAGTTGATATAGCTTTTCGCGGCGGTCATATCCTTGGGGGCGGTAACAGATGGACGAGATCCGGGGGCCGGAAACGCCGTATTTCGGATGATAGCCGAACAGGTTGATATACTGGGTCAGATCGTCGCATTCCGCAGCCATGGCTTCCAGCAGCTCCAGAGTGGCTTTTGCGTCGTCAATGGCACGGTGGGTGTTTTCGCCCTGCAAGCGGTAGGTTTCAATGGCATTGGCCAACTTATGGGGATAGTCGTGCCGGTCTTTGTAAATAGTCAAAGCATCCAGCATTTTGATGCCCTGCAAAGCCTCCGCCAGACCCAGGCGGGCCAGGAAATAATAAAGAAAGCAGAGATCGAATTGGGCATTGTAGGCCACCACCAGTGTATTGGGATGGGAGAGCAAGCGGGTAAACCGGGCGCCGGCTTCCGCTTTTTCCACGCCTTCGTGCTGCAGCATATCCTGCGTGATGCCCGTTAAGGTTTCGATTTCGGGCGGCAGGCTGCGGCCGGGAGAAAGGCGGATCAGCAGATCCATCTCTTCTGCAATTTCCAGGCCATCGCCGCCGGGAACGGCCCGCAGGGCCGCCAGTTCAATGATTTCATCGGTTTTATGGGCGATGCCGCTGGTTTCGGTATCCAGCACCACCAAATGATCAAAAGCAGAAAATAGGGCAGAACGCATTTATACTTCCTCCTGTTTCAAAAATGCGGCGATCTCCGCTAAAAAAAGCGAACCGTATCGTTCCGCTTTCTTTTGTCCCACGCCGCTGACAGAAAGAAATTCTGCCGGGGTGCGGGGCTGACGCGCGGCCATATCGGAGAGGGTGGCGTTAGAAAAGATAACATAGGCGGGCACATTCTCTTCCCGGGCCAGGCGAAGACGCAGGGCTTTCAAAGCCGCAATCAACCCATCTGGCCCATCCTGGGCAGGGGGCGCTGCCTTTTTATGCTGCGGTGCGATTTCAAAGCGTACCATCATTTCCACATGTTGTCCGCCGAAAAGCACGGTGCGGGCTCCCTCTGTCAGTTCCAAGGTGGCATATTCGGGGTGGACGGACAGGTATCCCTGGTGTTCCAGCGCGCCGATGAAAGATCGAATTTGATCTCTGGAGTACTCCTTCATCAGGCCGTAAGTGCTCAAGCGATCCAGTCCCAGCTCAAGAACCCGTGCTTCCCGGCTGCCGTGGAGCGTGCGCACAATGAGCGTCATGCCCACGCTGTAGCCCAGATGCTGGCGCACCCGGGTGATACAGGACAGGATCATCTGGGCCTGAACGGTGATATCCTGGGTGGAAAAAGCGGCGCGGCAGTTGCCGCAGTTGCCGCAGCGCTCCGGGTGATCCTGGCCGAAATAATCCAGGATGGCGCCGCGCAGGCAGCAGGCAGATTTGCAATAGTCGATCATGCGGTTCAGCCGCTGCAGATCCTGCTGCTGTATCAGAGCGCGGGTTTTCTCATCCAGAGAGGCGTTTTCGCCGGAGGCTTGGAGCAGGGTGCGGGCGGTTGCGATATCGGCGGGGGAATAGAGGAGAATGCAGTCTGCCGGCTCGCCGTCGCGGCCTGCGCGGCCCGCCTCCTGGTAATAGGCCTCCATGCTCTTCGGCATATTATAGTGAATGACAAAGGATACGTTGGACTTGTCGATCCCCATACCGAAAGCGTTGGTGGCCACCATCACTGAAAAGCGGTCAAACTGAAAATCGTCTTGATTCTGTTGGCGTTCTTCGTCGCTCAATCCGGCGTGATAGCGGGTAGCGGCGATGCCGTGGGCATTCAGATCCTCGCAGACGCGCTCCACTGCGGCGCGGGTGGCACAGTATACGATGCCGCTTTTACCGGTTCGTTCGGCAATCAGCTGGCGCAGGGCGGCCAGCCGCTTTTTCGGCTGCAGCACATCAAAATACAGATTCGGCCGATCAAAGCCCGTGGTCAGGCACAGGGGGGCGTGCAGGTCGAGGGCGCGCAGAATATCCGTGCGCACAGCTTCCGTGGCTGTGGCGGTAAAAGCCGCCAAAACTGGGCGGCGGGGCAGTTGGGCCAAAAAGTCCGTGATTTTCAGGTAGCTGGGCCGGAAATCCTGGCCCCACTGGGAGATGCAGTGGGCTTCATCCACTGCCACCAGGGAAAGGTTTATAGATTTGCACAGGGACAGGAAGCCCTCGCCCGCCAGCCGTTCCGGGGCCACATAGACCAGCTTGTACATCCCCTGGCGCAGGTTGCGGTGTACGGAACGGAGCTGCTCGCTATTCAGGGAGCTGTTGATGTAAGCGGCGTTCACGCCGCTGGCTGTCAGGGCGGACACCTGATCCTTCATGAGGGAAATCAGAGGGGATATGACCAGGGTAATCCCCGGCAGCAATAAGGCCGGTATCTGATAGCACAGGGACTTCCCGCCGCCGGTGGGCATAACGGCCAGTACGTCGCGCCCTGCCAGCAGGGTGTTGATAATCTCTTCCTGGCCGCTGCGGAAAGTGTTGTGACCGAAATATTGCCTCAGAATGTCCCGTTTATCCATGCTGCCGCTCCTGTCCTTTTTTGTCGAGTCCTATCATACCCTTTTTGCGTGGCCTTGGCAAGCGGGACAAAAAAGAACGGCAGCAAAAACTGCTGCCGTTCATCGGGATAGTCACAGATAAAATCTGTGGCAGCCGATGGTTTTGAGATAATCGCGGTGGTTGACGATCCAGGTTCCCTCAGATAGCGAAGGGCTGAAAAAGTATAGGCTGCTGCCTGCGGTGTTCACGCCCTGCAGGGCCAGTTTTGCCGCCTCCACAGACTTGGCAGTAGGCGGACGGTATACAGTGCCGTTGCTGACCGGTTCGAACTGCACCGCATACTTCCTGTCGAAAATCACAGCGTGGATGGAGTTGGGGAATTCCGGGGACGCTACGCGGTTGAGCACGACATTCCCCACCGCGATCTGGCCGGTCATGGATTCTCCACCGGCTTCGGCGCAGATAATGCGGGAGAGCCAGTAGAGATCCTCTTCGGTCCAATCTGCACTCGTTCCAGAGCCCACGGCTATGGCGTAGCCCGCGCTGTCCCAGTGTAGGGCGTAACCCAGTGCATCGCAGAGGGAGCGCAGGGGCAGATAGATTCGCTCTGACCGCACCTCTGCCTTGGTATTCAGAACTGTGCCGTCTGCGGTTACGGTTTGCCGGGTTGGATCCACGACCACTGTGCGGTCTGCTTTCCTGGCCCGGGCGGTGCCGCTGGCGCTGTCCCAGGATATGCTCCAACCCATGGGGGACAGGAAATTCCGCAGGGGTATGTAGGCGGTGTTTTGCTGCACCAACACAGGGCCTTTGTAGGCAGCGCCGTCCACGGTGACGGACGGCGGGGCTGCCTGGGCGGTGGCGGTTAGGGCGGTGCTCAGCAGCAATGCTGCACAGAAAGCGCCTAGCCTTTTTGATGGTCTCTTTTGTGTCATCAAAGACCTCCTTTCAGGTTTTAGTATAAAAGGAAGCCTTCACCAGAGACAAGGAACAATATTTGGTAATTTAGGGAACCTTAAGATTTATTGTGCCGAAAATGTGCTACAATAGCAGAAAAGAACACTGGAAAGAAGGATGCGCACATGCTGCGGGAAGAAGGAAAAAAACTGGTGGAACAGATGACGCTGCGGGAAAAAGCGGCGCTGTGTGTCGGCGCGGATTTCTGGCATATCCGGGGTGTTCCGCGGTTGGGACTGGATGAGATCATGGTGGCCGACGGCCCCCACGGCCTGCGCCGCCAGCTGGAAAACCATGACAATGCCCGGCCCAGCGACAGCGCGCCGGCGACCTGTTTTCCCACGGCCAGTGCCGTGGCCTGCACATTTGACGAGGATCTTGCATATGAAATGGGCCGGGCCATGGGCGAGGAATGCGTTTCTGTGCTGCTTGGGCCCGGGGTGAATATGAAACGCAGCCCCCTGTGCGGCCGGAATTTTGAATATTTCAGTGAAGACCCTTATCTGGCGGGCAAGTTGGCGGCCGCTATGATCCGCGGCGTGCAGAGCGTGGGCGTGGGCACATCGCTGAAGCACTTTGCGCTGAACAGCCAGGAAACGAACCGGCTGGTAACGGATTCAGTGGTAGACGCGCGGGCGCTGCGGGAGGTTTATCTGCGGGCCTTTGAGATCGCTGTGAAAGAGGGGCGGCCCTGGACGGTGATGACGGCCTATAATAAACTCAACGGGCGCTACTGCGGCGAGCATGCCGGATTGCTGGAGATTCTGCGCCGGGAGTGGGGCTTCGACGGAGTGACCGTGTCTGACTGGGGCGCGGTGCACGACTGGCCGGCCAGCGTGGATGCCGGGCTGGATCTGGAGATGCCGGGTGTCCGCAATGGTCATGTGGAGGAACTGGTGTCGGCGGTGGAGCAGGGTAAACTCCCGGAAGAAGCCCTTGACCGAGCGGCGGAGCGGGTGACAGAACTGCTGCTGAAAGCCAGAGCGGGAAAAACGGTTCCCTATACCTGCGACTACGGCGCCCACCATGCGCTGGCCCGGCGCCTGGCGGAAAACGCGGCGGTGCTGCTGAAAAATGACGGCCTGCTGCCCGGCAGCAAAGAGAAAACAACGGCGGTGATCGGCGCTTTGGCCCGGGAGGGGCGCTATCAGGGCAGCGGCAGCAGCCGCATCCATCCCCTGCAGTTGGATCAGGCGTGGGATGCGCTGCATCGGGAAATGCCCGGCGCAGTCTATGAGCCGGGATATGATCTGGAGCAGGACGGCCCCTGCCAGGCGCTGATCGATAAGGCTGTGGCGGCGGCCCGGGATAAGGAGATCGTATACCTGTTTGCGGGATTGCCGGACCGCTATGAAAGCGAGGGGACAGATCGTGCCCATATGAAGCTTCCGGAGGGGCAGTGCGCGCTGATCGAAGCGGTGTGCCGGGTCAACCCCAATACAGCGGTGATCCTGCAAACGGGCAGTCCGGTGGAGATGCCCTGGGCAGATCTGCCCAGGAGTATTTTACTGCTTTATCTGGGGGGCGAAGCTGCGGGCAGTGCTGCGGCAGCGCTGCTGCTGGGCCGGGCCAATCCTTGCGGCAAGCTGGCGGAAACCTTTCCACTGTCTTTGAAAGATGCGCCCTCGGCGGCCTATTATCCCGGCGGCCCTGTGGCCCAGCACCGGGAAAGCCTGTATATCGGTTACCGTTATTATGACGCGGCGGATCAGGCTGTGGCCTATCCCTTTGGCCATGGCCTGAGTTATACGGAATTTGCATACAGCGCTCTGACGGCAGAGCCGGAAGGGGAGGGATACCGCCTGTGCTGCCGGGTGCGGAATATTGGGGCAAGGCCGGGCTGCGCGGTGACTCAGTTGTATTTGGCGCCGGTGCAGCCGGTGACTTATCAACCGCCCCAAAAGCTGATCGGGTTTGTGAAAACGGAATTGCAGCCGGGGGAGGAGCAGGAGCTGCATTTTTGTGTGACTCCGGTGGAGGCCGCATATTACAGCGCTGCCCGGGGGCGCTTTGTGACGGAGGGCGGCGCTTATGAGGTGCGGGTGGCGGCTTCCAGCCGGGATATCCGGCTGCGCTGCACTGTTTCTCTGGCTGGTGAGCCGGGAGGAGACCTGCGCGGGG
>CALDMR010000117.1 GCA_937915065.1 uncultured Clostridia bacterium | reverse complement strand
AAGAACTTTTTTCAAGTTTTTTCAAATCTTTTCGCGGTTTTCTATTGTTTTTGCCGGTTGCATTGCTCTCTAAAATTGAAAGCTTGACTATCATACCAAAGGATCAAGTAATTGTCAACCCCTTTTTTACTTTTTCAGTACTTCTTTTTTACATTTTATATTCTTTCCCTTTTCACCCCATGGTATTCGGCTCAAAAATCCCTGCGACCCCAAGATATAGGCCCCCTTTCGGCACTTTCACAAGGCCATCCTCCATCTTTCGCTCCTTTGCACAACAACGCCGGGGTAGAATTGTTTAGACAAGCGCCCGCCCCTATGCTACAATAGGGACAGTAGCATTTTATATTTTATTATGGTATCGTATACATTATATATAGTATTGGAGCGCACTATGATTTTACAATCCCTCACGGCCACTTTCGGCTGTTTCAACAACGCCACCCTGGATCTCCAGGAAGGCCTGAATGTGATCCAGGCCCCCAACGAATCCGGCAAGTCCACCTGGCTCGCCTTTCTGCGGGCCATGCTATATGGCCTGCCGGGCCGCGAGCGGGGCCCCCTGGCGGACAAGAACCGATACGCCCCCTGGAGCGGAGCCTCCATGAAGGGCCGCATTGATGTGAACGACGGCCAACACGACCTGGTGCTGGTGCGCGACACCGTTCAGGGCGGCGCGCCCATGGGCCGCTTTTACGCCGCTTACGCCGGCACAGCCAACCAGGTGGAGGGCATGACCGGCCAAAATGCCGGCGAACTGCTCACCGGTGTGCCCCGCAGCGTATTTGAGCGCAGCGCCTTTATCCGCCAAAGCAATCTGGCCGTGGATCAGGACGCCGAACTGGAAAAGCGCATTGTTTCCCTTGTCTCCTCCGGCGAGGAGGATACCTCTTATATAGAAAGCGAAAAGCTCCTGCGCAGCGCACTGAACCGCCGCCGGCACCACAAAAGCGGTATTCTGCCCCAAACGGAAGCCGCCATCGAGGAAACAGCAGACCAACTGGCCCGCATCCGTACCCTGCGCCGCCAGATCGACGAGGACCGGCGGGCCCTGGAGGACGCCGAAAGCATCTGCCGCAGCAGCGCGGACAAGCTGGCCCTGCACCAGCGGATGGATCGCATTGAAGCCAAGCGGGCCCTGTTTTCCGCCCGGGCCGAACTGCAGCAGGCGGAGCAGGCCGCCCAGGCCCTGCGCACTGAAATAGAAGATGCCAACATCCCCCCAGCGGAACAGCTGATGCGCATTAAATTCAATGCCGCCAATCTGCTGACCACCCAGGTGTCCATGAACCACATCCAATCCCAGGCCGAAGAAGCCAAAAAGCAGACGGCCGCCGCCCAGACCGCCGCCCAGGACTGCTGTTTCTACCCCGCCGAACCGGAGGCCGCCGCCGAAAAAGTGCGCAGCGAGGCAGAACGCCACCGCGCGCTGATGCAGCATGCCGCCCCCAGCGTACCCGTGATCGCGCTGCTCACCGCCCTGGCCGCCGGGCTTTTGGGCGCCGGAGCCTATTATTTCCAGCAAAGCTATCTGCTTTGCCTGGCCGCAGCCGCCGTTCCCCTTTTGCTGGGCCTTGTCCGCCGCCGCAGCCGCCGCAAGGCCCAGGCGGAAGCCGCCGCCCTGCTGTCGCCCTACGGCGTGGAAACGCCGGAGGCCATCGAGCCCCTGCTGATTCATTATAATAAGGTATATAACGCCCTCATAGCCCAAAAGGAAGCCGAAGCCCAAATCAACGCTTCCTGGCAGAATTTCTTCCAGACCTATAAAAAACTCTCCGCAGAGATCCTGGAAGAAACCAGTTCTTTCTGTCCCGACATCGAAAATGTCCACCAGGTTTCTCCCCTGCTGGAATCCGGTCTGCGGAAATGGAAGCAGCTGCAAACCCTGACCCACCAGACCGCCCAGCTGCAGGAACGCTGCCGGACACTGCGCAGCCAGCTGCCCGACGACGCCCCCCTGACCGCCGAAGAAGAGGCCCTGGAGCGCCCCGCCGAAGCGCCCGCCGCCCTGAGCGCCCAGCTGAAAGAGGCCGAGGAGCGCTGCGCAGAGCTGCGCAGCCGCATGGATCACGCCCGGGGCGCCGCAGAAACCGTGGGCGACGAAATTGAACTGTCCGCCCGTCTGGAAAGCCTGGAAGCCCAGCGCGACGCCGCCCAGGAGGAATACGACGCCATCTCCCTGGCCATGGAAGCGCTGGCCGAAGCCGACGCCACCCTGCAAAACCGGTTTTCCCCCGCCCTGGGCCGCCGCGCCGGCGAGATTTTTGAAACCCTGACCGGCGGCCGCTATCACGAGGTGCTGGTGGACGCCCGCCTCCGCGCCGCCGCCGCGGGAGAAGACGCCGTTCCCCGCGAGGCCGCCCTGCTGAGCCAGGGCGCGGCAGACCAGCTGTATCTGGCGGTGCGCCTGGCCATCTGCGAACAGGTGTTGCCCGCGGAAAAGCAGGTGCCCCTGATCCTGGACGACACCCTGGTCACCTTTGACGAAGCCCGCATGGCCGCCGCCCTGGACTGGCTGCAGCAGGAGGCCCGCCGCCGGCAGATTTTGCTCTTCACCTGTCAAAGCCGGGAAGCTGTCTATTTACAAAAAGCAGAAAATGTGCATATAATATCTTTATCTGAAAACCGCTGGCGCTGAACGCAACGCACAGTCGCCGGCAAATCATAAAAACCCGCCGCCAAAGGCGGCGCAAGGAGGAAGTTTTATCATGAGCGAATGCAACCACGATTGCGGCAGCTGCGGCGAAAACTGCGAAGAGCGCAAGCCCGGCAGTCTGCTGGCCAAGCTGCACGAAGGCAGCACCGTGAAAAAAGTGATCGGCGTGGTGTCCGGCAAGGGCGGCGTGGGTAAATCCATGGTCACCTCTCAGCTGGCCGTCACCATGCAGCGCCGCGGCTACCGCACCGCTGTGCTGGACGCGGATATCACCGGCCCGTCCATCCCCAAGTCTTTCGGCCTGAAGGAAAAAGCCACCGGCAACGAATCCGCCATTTTCCCCGTGCAGACCAAAAGCGGCATCCAGGTCATGTCCATCAACCTGCTGCTGGAAAACGAAGAGGACCCCGTGCTGTGGCGCGGCCCCATCATCGGCAGCGTGGTGACCCAGTTCTGGACCGATGTGCTGTGGGATGATGTGGACTACATGTTCGTCGATATGCCTCCCGGCACCGGCGATGTGGCCCTGAGCACCTTCCAGTCCCTGCCGGTGGACGGCATCGTCATCGTCGCCTCTCCCCAGGAGCTGGTGGGCATGGTGGTAGAAAAGGCCGTCCGTATGGCAGAAATGATGGATGTGCCCATCCTCGGCATCGTCGAGAACATGAGCTATATCGTCTGCCCCGACTGCGGCAAGAAGATCTCCCTGTTCGGCGAAAGCCGGAGCCAGGAAGCCGCCGCCCGTCACGGCCTGGATCTGCTGGCAGAAATGCCCATCGATCCCAAGCTCGCTTCCCTGGTGGATGCCGGCCGGATCGAAGACTTCGAAGGCGACTGGATGAAGGCCGTTGCCGACGCCGTGGAAACGCTGCCCAACAAAGTATTTGAAGCATAAAAACCAAGCCCGGCGGGCTCCCTAACAGGGATGCCCGCCGGGCTTTTTCTGCGCAAACGCAAAGCAAGGGGTTCCTCCCGCCAAATCCGCGCCCGCCCCTTACAGCAGCGCGCCGAGGATCAAAAAGCCCAGAGTCAGCAGCAGGAACACAACCAGCAGCTTCCAAATATATTTCAGCCACCGGTCATAGGGGATGCGGCCGAACACCAGCGCCCCCATAACCACAGCAGAGGTGGGCGTGACCAGATTGACCAGGCCGGAAGCGGACTGAAAGGCCGTGACGATCAGCGCTCCGCCCACGTCGGCAAACTGGCCCAGGGGCGCCATAATGGGAACAGACAGGGTGGCCAGCCCCGAAGAAGAGGGGATCAGCACCGACAGCGGAAGGTACAGCAGATAGGTCAGCAGAATAAAGGCAATGCTGCCCGTGCCCGTCAGCAGCTGCTCGCCCCAATACAGCACCGTATCGGTGATCAGCCCGTCGTTCATCAGCGTGGTGATGCCCCGACTCATGCCGATGATAAAAGCCACACTCAAAAGATCCGCCGCGCCCAGGGTGAAGCGCTCGGCCACCTTGGCCTCGCCCATGCCGTACACCAGTCCGATCACCAGTCCCCCGGCCAGGAACAGCGCCCCCAGTTCCGGGAACCACCAGCCCAGGGTGGGCAGCGCCGTGATGCCCATGTCCGCAAAGGGGATCACGCTGTAAATCATCACCAGAAATACCGCCGCAAACAGCACCAGCACCAGCTTCTGCCGCCCGCTCAGGGGGGCGGCCTCGTCCATATCCGGGATCTCGTGCTCTTTCCAGCGGCCGCGGGCCACCACGGAGCGCGCCGGGTCCGCCTTCACCCGGGCGGCATACCGCATGACAAACCAGATCGCCGCCCCTTCGTAAACCACGAGCATCACCACGCGCAGCACCAGCCCTTCGCCCAGGGAAACCCCGGCAAAACCGGCGGCGATCCCCGTGGCAAAGGGGTTCACCGTGGAGCACAGCACACCGGCCCCCGCCCCCAGCAGCACCACGGAAACGCTGACCACGGCGTCATACCCCGCCGCCAGGAACACCGGCAGCAAAATGGGATAAAAGGCCATGGTCTCCTCCCACATACCGAAGGTGGTGCCGCCGATGCCGAACAGGATCATCAAAATGGGGATCATCCACTTTTCCCGGCCCCGCATCCGCCGCACCACTGCGGCCACGCCGCTGTTGATGGCCCCCGTTTCCATCACCACGCCCAGAAAACCGCCCACCATCAAAATGAACAGTTCCACATCCACCGCGTCGAAAAAGCCCTGAAGGGGGCTGAGCAGCACCGCCCCGATCCCCCGGGGCGCGGGCGCCACAGCGTGATAGCTGCCCGCCACCGGCGCGCCGTTCACATAGTCATACTGCCCCGTGGGAATGATCCAGGTGGCCGCCGCCACCGCCACCAGCAGCCCCGCCAAAATGGCATAGGCCGTGGGCATTTTGAATCGTTTCATATCATTTCACCCTTTCCGGGGATATTTGCACCCAAAGCACAAAAAGCTTCAAGAGAGCCCCCGCCCCCCGATTCCGCCGCGCAATAAAATCCACCCCGCCCGAAATAGGACACGCGCCCGCGCAGGACGCCACCGCCCGCAGCGAAACAAATTAAAACCACTTTTGTCGGAACATGCGCCCGCCGCGCAACAGAACCCAATCCGTCCGAAGCAGGACATATACCTGCCGCGCAATAAAACCCAATCCGTCCGAAGCAGGACACCACTGCCCGCAGCGAAACAAATCAAAATCACTTTTGTCAGGACATGTGCCTGACAAAAGTACTTTGACTCAGCGCCCTTGGGGCGCGACACCAGTCCGCAGACTGGTGATAGGGGTTCTACAGGGGGAACGCAGTTCCCCCTGTAAGCTCACGCCAGCGTAGCCACCAGCACCGCCTTGATGGAGTGCATGCGGTTTTCCGCCTCGTCGAACACCACGCTGTGGGGGCCGCGGAACACCTCGTCGGTCACCTCGCGGATGTCCACCCCCTTCTGCTCCCACTCCCGGGCCAGCTTGGTGTGCTGGTCGTGGAAGGAGGGCAGGCAGTGCATGAACAGCACATGGGGGTTGCCCGTTTTTTCCAGCATAGCGCTGTCCACCCGGTAGGGCCGCAGCAGCTGGGCCCGCTCGGGGATCAGCGCCTCTTCGCCCATGGAGGCCCAGATGTCGCAGTAGATCACATCCGCCCCCCGCAGGCATCCTTCGTCATCGCTGATCTCAATGGTGGCGCCGGTGTGGCGGGCCACCTCCTGCACCCGCTGCATCACAGCCTTGTCCACTTCCAGGGACGCGGGGCCGTACCCCACAAAATGCATACCCATTTTGGCGCAGCCATACATCCAGGCATAGCACATGTTATTGCGGATATCCCCGGGAAATACCACCTTCACCTCCCGCAAGGGCTTGGCGCAGTGCTCCTCGATGGTCATCAGATCCGCCAGGATCTGGGTGGGGTGATCCACATCGGTCAGGCCGTTGAATACCGGGACACCGGAATGCTTCGCCAGCTGCTCCACAGCCTCCTGGGCAAAGCCGCGGTATTCGATGCCATCGAAAAAACGGCCCAGCACCCGGGCGGTATCCTCCAGAGATTCCTTTTTGCCCATCTGGGAGGAATTGGCGTCCAGATAGGTCACGCTGCCCCCCTCCTGGGTCATGGCCACCTCAAAGGCGCAGCGGGTGCGGGTGCTGGTCTTTTCAAACAGCAGCACAATGTGCTTGCCCTGCAGGGCCTCGCCCCGCAGCCCCGCCCGGCGCTTGGCTTTCAGGTCGTGGCCCAGATCCAGCAGATAGCGGATCTCCTGGGGCGTAAAGTCCATCAGCGTTAAAAAACTTCTGCCTTTCAAATTCACTGCCATATGCGTATTCTCCTTACCTTTTCATCGTTCTCCGGCGGGGGCGGCGCTTTGTTTGCCCCGCCCGCCGGGCGTTGTCCGTTCTTTGCCCCGCCTTTAATCCCGCACAAAGGGCATGCTCATGCACCGGGGGCCGCCGCGGCCCCGGGACAGTTCGCTGGAGGGAATGCAGTGGATCTTCACGCCGTGCTCTTCCAGCAGGCGGTTGGTCACATAGTTGCGGGAATAGACCACCACCTCCCCCGGCGCCACGGCCAGGGTGTTGCTGGCGTCGCTCCACTGCTCCCGGGCGGCGTCGATGGGATTGCCGCCGCCGCAGGGGATCAGCTCCACCCGATCCAGTTCCAGGTGGCGCTGCAAAATATCGGAAAGCCGCCCCTGCTCTTCACGGATGCGGACGCTCCCCCCTTTGCCCAGCTCCAGCACATAAACATCCAGATCCCGCAAAATGGCGGGATGCACCGTAAACAGCCCCCGGTCCACCATGGTGAACACCGTGTCCAGATGCATAAGGGCCCTGGTTTTGGGGATATTGATGGCCAGCACCTTTTTGAAGGTGGGGCTGCCCGACAGCACCGTCTGGGCAAACTTGTCGATGGAATCCTCCTCGGTGCGCTCGGAAATGCCCACCGCCAGCACCTCGGGGCTGAGCACCAGGATATCGCCCCCCTCCAGGGAAGAGGTTTCTCCCCGGTCGTACCACTTGGGCACATCTTTATAGCGGGGATGGTGCTCAAAAATATACTTGCCGAAGAGGGTCTCCCGGTTGCGGGTTTTGGTGTGCATCCGGTGGATGGCCACGCCGCCGCCCACCACCGCAAAGGGATCCCGGGTAAAGTAGAGGTTGGGCATGGGGTCCACCAGGAAAGGATAGTCCTCCCCTCCGAAGGCCGTCAGGTCAGCAAGGCGGGTTTTTTCAAAGCCCTGCAGCTCCCCCTTGCGCACCCCCGCCGCCATCTGCTCCACCAGGGCCTTGGGCGGGAGGCTTTCAAAATACTCCCGCAGGATCTCGTAAACCCGGGGGCTTGCCGTGCCGGCCTCGTCCAGATAATCCCGGATAAACTGGCGGCGCACGCCCTCGTCCGCCACCGCCTCGGCGGTCAGATCCGTCAGATACAGCACCTCCACGCCGCACTGGCGCAGGGTGGCCGCAAACTGATCGTGCTCCTCTTGGGCCAGTTTCAGATAGGGGATGTCGTCAAACAGCAGCCGCTCCAGATACTCGGGCATCAGATTTTCCAGCTCCCGGCCGGGCCGGTGCAGCAAAACCTTCCGCAGGGGGCCGATCTCGCATGTATTGTGCAGCGGCAATTTTTGATCCATGGCTGATCACTCCTTTGTTCCGTTTCCTCTCTATGATTTGCAGAAACGCGCCCATTATGCCGCCCGCCGCCAAAAAAACGCGCAAAAAATCCCCGCGCCGCAGCGCGGGGATGGTTGTTCCCAAAATGGCTGTTCCAAAAACCTGAATGTCAAAGATGCGCCAGCACAGATTGTGCGGGCGGCAACACTTCACTCATCGTGAATCCTCTTTCTACTAATAATATAAACGCCGAAAAGGCGACAGAAAAATGCCCGCAGACAGCCGACACTTACTCCACATCCGCCCCATCGATCACGCCGTCCTCACCCGCAGCAACACTGATGTGGCAGGCCTGATCTTCCTCCGCCCACATTGCCAGAAGGTTTTTCCGCCCATTCTACCTACTTCTTTCTCTGTCGCACAAGTTGCCGCAGTTGTATAGCACGCATCTCCAATCTGTTCTGTCACATAGACAGAACAGCGATACCAGAAAGATCCGGTTGCTGTAATGGAAACGGAATGATTATGACAACAGGAATTCTCCTGCCAGGTGATAAGTTTTGCCGCCCGCCGACAGCGTTTTCACAATGCGGTAATAGCCATGCTCCAGGGTGTTGTACCGCCCCCAGGCGGGGAGCAGCAGCTTTTCCGAGGTGCCCGCCGGGAGCACGATGCTGCTCCAGCATGGCTCGTAACCCGGGTACTCTTCCACGGCGTACCACTTGCCGGAAAGCTTGCGTTCCAGCATATAGGAATCATCCGTTTCCACGGCAGCGCCCAGCCGGTTTTCAAATACCACAGCCAGCTGCTCCAGATTGCCCCGTTCGTAACTGGCTCCGATCATATTGGGCAGATAGTCCGGCATCCCCGGCTGCACATAGCGGGGCAGCGTATCGGAAATCAGTCCTGTCACATGCAAAACCAGATCATCCCCGGTGTAAATGTCCGTCTCGGAGTTGTTTTTTGCATACTGGGCCCGCCGATACCGTCCGGCGGCGATCAGTGCGCCTCCCGCCGCGTTGATCAGGATCAGATCCACCACCAAACGGGCAGGCGTTCCCGCCGCTAAACCATAGGACGGTGAAGCGTCGATTTGCCGTGCCCAGAAAAACAGCAGGATCGACCAGACATTTACCGCAGCCAACAGCAGCAGCGCCCACTTCTGCTCGCGCCACAAAACCTTCCACTTTTCCATTGCCATCTCTCCCTTGCCAGACCCTCACAGATCTTTCCACAGCGTCCGGAAGATGTACACAGCCGCTGCCAGCATGATCACCGGCGAGAGCAGCAGCCGCACCCACTCCAGATACACTGCCGCTTCGCTGCCCAAAAGCAGCTGCGGCGAAAGGCCGTGTTCGTCAATATAGCGAGCCGTATACATCATGGTGTCAATGTCAATCTTCAAAACGGCGATGCAGATCAGGATGATCCCAATGCAGCACAAAATTTTCGCCGCCTTGTTCCATCGTTTTTTCTCTTTCATAACAGTTCCTCCTTTTTCTTGATGGCAGTTTATGGATTTAATAAATATTTTCTGCGATCCGATACAACTCAGATATAGATACTCCTTCTCCCGTATAATAGATGTAGTTTTCAATTCCATCCTTTACCCACAACATGATATAACCCGTACCATCCTTGAATGTTCCAAGATACGCTGTCTCCCCGTTAAATGTAATTCTGTCATACAAAATATGTTCATTGTCCATCCAATAACTGGAACCATTACTTGCAATTGTAATTTGAATATCCAGCGCAGAAGTACCATCTGCCAATGCATAGGAATATGATATTTGGTCATTAACCTTCCAGGATACATCATCTTGATAAATCATCTCCTCCGGAATATAATGCGGCCCATATCCTTCCGGCAAATTGGTCAAAGGCGTTCCTGCCATCTCAAATTGAATCCCGAGCGATTGCTCCGTCCACTCGATCACGGTCTTGACCACCGCGGCCCGTATCTCAGCATTGACCATCAGTGTGCCGAACAGCAGCGACGCCAGAATCGCCGCAGCCACTGCGACCCGTTTCACGATCCGCAGCCGCCGCCCCGTCCCTTTGCGCTGCGCTTGAATGGCCGCCATGACGCGCCGGGTCAACTTCCCGGTATCAGGATAAAGCTCCTGCAGCTGCTGGGATGTGGGCAGGGCTTCCATTTCCTGCCGGGCATGTTCTGCGCAGGCCATTTGCAACAGCGTCCGCCAGGAAACCACCATTTCGTCATCGTTCACATGTATCCGCCTCCATTTCCACCCGCACTGCAGCATAGGCCCGCTGCAGCCGCTTATACAGCGTTTGCATCGAAATGCCCAGCAGCTCGCTGATTTCCCGATTTGTGTATTCTTTCATTTTCAGTTCCAGCGGCACGCGGTACTGCTCCGGCAGTCCGGCGATCACCTGCATCATCTGTTCAATGCGCTCCCGCTGCAGCAGAACGCACTCGCGATCCAGTTCTTCATCCACCAAATGCACAAACGCCCGCGCTTCATCCGCCGTTTTTTCCTGCACGCCCTGCTCTTTTCTTTCCTTTCGCATGAAATCGCAGGCCCGCGAGGCGGTGCAAAGAACCAGCAGCCGCGCCGTATGATACCGGCTGCCGGAAGAGAATTGCCCGAAGTGTTCCGCCGCGTACAGGAATACATCCTGCATCACATCTTCCGCCCAGTCCTCTTTTCCCACGATTTGTTTTGCCCGGTATAAAACCAGGCGGTGATAGCGCTGATAAAATGCATAAAACGCTTCCTGTTCTTCCGCTGTATTCAGCAGGCCCAGGCACGGTATCAAAGAAAACATTCCGGTTGCTCCCTCGTTTTCCACTTTTATCTTTTTGAAAACCGCCTTCGCTGTTTCCCCTCTATTATAATAAACGTAAGAAATCCCCTTTTGTGGACAAGTTTTTTGAAACTTTTTTATTTTTGTCGCATTGCACAACCAAAAAGCATCCCTCTTGTGCAGATTTTCAGCCTTTTCGACCCACTCCCCTGCGGCCGCCCCTTCGCCGGTTCCTTTCAGGGCATAGAATTCGCCTTTCTATAAAGTAACAGCAGCAAAAAATTTTTTGCAGGCGCAATTTCCTTTGAAATGATTGCAAAATAAAAGAAAATATGTTAGTTTGAATAGTTAGCAACGATTGTATTTTTAGAACACATTGGAGGTTCCTTTTGATATGTCTACACTGCACGATGAAATCACCCGCCGCCGCACCTTTGCGATCATTTCGCACCCCGACGCCGGTAAAACGACCCTGACGGAAAAGTTCCTGCTGTACGGCGGGGCTATCGCCCAGGCCGGCGGCATTTCCGTCGCCTCCTCCGTCATGCAGTTCCAGTACGACGGCTTCTGCATCAACATTCTGGACACCCCCGGCCACCAGGACTTCTCCGAGGACACCTACCGCACCCTCATGGCCGCCGACAGCGCCGTCATGGTCATCGACGGCGCCAAGGGTGTGGAGCCCCAGACCCGCAAGCTCTTCAAGGTGTGCGCCCTGCGCCACATCCCCATCTTCACCTTCATCAACAAGATGGACCGGGAAACCCGGGACCCCCTGGAGCTGTGCGAAGAGGTGGAGAAGGAGCTGGGCATCGACACCTATCCCATGAACTGGCCCATCGGCTGCGGCAAGGAGTTCCAGGGCGTGTACGACCGGGAGAAATCCCGCATCCTGTTCTTCTCCGGCGAAGCCAAGGGCAAAAAGGTCAGCGCCATGGAAGTGGCCCTGGACGATCCCGCCCTGGAGGAGCTGCTGGGCGAAAAGAAGGCCGCCATCCTCCGCGACGATGTGGAGCTGCTGGGGGCCGGCCGGGAATTCGACATGGAGGCCGTGCGTAACGGTTCCCTGTCCCCCGTGTTCTTCGGCTCTGCCCTGACCACCTTCGGCGTGGAGCCCTTCCTGGAAGAGTTCCTGCGCATGACCACGCCCCCCCTGGCCCGCACGGCGGACTGCGGCGAGATCGACGTGTTTTCCGAGGATTTTTCCGCCTTTGTTTTTAAGATCCAGGCCAATATGAACAAGGCCCACCGGGATCGCCTGGCCTTCATGCGCATCTGCTCCGGCAAGTTTGAGCGGGACAAGGAATATTACCACATGCAGAGCGGCAAAAAAATGCGCCTGTCCCAGCCCCAGACCATGATGGCCGCCGAGCGCGAGATCGTGGAAGAGGCCTACGCAGGCGACATCATCAGCGTGTTTGACCCCGGCCTGTTTTCCATTGGCGACACCATCACCGTGCCCGCCAAAAAATTCAAATACTCCGGCATCCCCACCTTTGAGCCGGAGCACTTCATGCGGGTGTCCCCCAAGAACACCATGAAGCGCAAGCAGTTTATCAAGGGCACGGAGCAGATCGCCCAGGAGGGCGCCATCCAGATCTTCAAGGTGCCCAACTCCGGCCTGGAAGAAGTGATCGTGGGCGTGGTGGGCACTTTGCAGTTCGATGTGTTTGAATACCGCATGAAGAACGAGTACGGCGTGGATCTGTACACCGCCGGCCTGCCCTACGAGCACCTGCGCCGCATCACCGCCTGCCCCTGCCCTCCCGGCGAACTGGTGCTCTGCACTGGCGCCGCCCTGCTGGAAGATTTCAAGGGCCGCCTGCTGGTGGCCTTCGGCGGCGAATGGGCCGTCAGCTTCCTCACCAAGCACAACCCCGGCCTGGAGATTGCCGACACCCTGTCGGTGTGATCCTGCCCGCCGTCCAAACTGCCCCGTGCTCCCGCCAGGCCGACCCGCCCGGCGGGAGCACGGTTCTTTTTCCCGGGAAAAGGGGCGGGCAGGGACTTTTCCCGGGAAACTTTCCGAAAAAGCCGATTGCAAAGCGCACCGCTTTCCGATATACTGAAAAGCACAGGAAATCGACAAAATTCAAAAAGATGGGAGATGACCCTCATCACACCGATCACATTTTATATCCCCTGCCTGTTTGGCCTGGAGGGATTGGTGGGCGACGAGCTGCGCCGCCTGCATATGCACAACATCCGGGTGGAAAACGGCCACGTCCTCTGCGAAGGCACAGCGGCCGATATCGCCCGGCTGAACCTGAACCTGCGCTGCGGCGAACGGGTGCTCATCGTTCTGGGCGTGTTCACCGCCACATCCTTTGACGCCCTGTTTGAAAACACCCGGGCCCTGCCCTGGGAAAACTGGGTGGATCGAACCGGCGCCTTCCCCGTGAAGGGCTACAGCCTGGACAGCGCCCTCCACTCCGTGCCCGACTGCCAGAAGATCATCAAAAAAGCCATCGCCGCCCGCCTGGGCGGGAAATACGGCCTGGAGCAGCTGCCGGAAACGGGGGCCAAGCACCAGGTGCAGTTCGCCATTATGCACGACCGGGCCGCCCTGTTCCTGGACACCTCCGGCCCCGGCCTCCACAAGCGGGGCTACCGCGCCGTGGGCGTGAAGGCCCCCCTGCGGGAAACTTTGGCCGCCGCCATGGTGACCCTGTCCCGCTACCGGGGCAAAGACCCCTTCTGCGACCCCTTCTGCGGCAGCGGCACCATCGCCATCGAAGCGGCCCTCATCGCCAAAAACCGGGCCCCCGGCCTGGATCGCAGCTTCGACGCCCAGAAGTGGAACTGTGTCCGCTCCGAAAGCTGGCTGGACGCCGCCGACGAAGCCATGGACCGGGAATACGACGGCAATTACGACATTTGGGGCGGCGACATCGACCCCAAGGCCGTGGCCATTGCCAAAAGCAACGCGGAGAAGGCCGGCGTGGAGGACTGCGTCCGCTTTGAAGTGGCCGACGCCACCCACTTCCACCGGGACAGCACCTATGGCCAGCTGGTGACCAACCCGCCCTACGGCGAGCGCCTGATGGAGCAGGAAAGCGCCGGGCAGCTGTACCGCGCCTTTGGCCAGGCCGCCGCCCGGCTGCCGGAAAAGTGGCGGGTGTACCTCCTGTCCTCCCATCCCGAGTTTGAACAGTGCTACGGCAGCCTGGCCGCCAAAAAGCGCAAGCTGTACAACGGCATGATCAAATGCGACCTGTTTATGTATTTCCGCTGACAGCGGCAGATAAGGGGGAGCCATTCCCATGAAACACCTTTTTATCATCAACCCGCGGGCCGGCAAGAAAAACGCCTCCGCCCGCCTGATGGAACAAATCGAAGCCCTGCGCCGCCGGCACGGGATCCGGTGTGAGATCGTGCTGACCGCCCGCCAGGGCGATGCGGAGCACGCCGCTCGCCGGGCCGCGGACAGCGGCGAGGCTGTGCGCATTTATGCCTGCGGCGGCGACGGCACCTTCAACGAAGTGATCAACGGCGCCCGGGGCGCGGAGCATCTGGAAGTCACCGTGGTGCCCGTGGGCACCGGCAACGACTTTATGAAAAACTTCGGCGAGGACAGCGCCCGCTTCCTGGATCTGGAGCAGCTGTGGGACGCCCCCGGCCACGACCTGGATCTGATCGAATGCAACGGCCGGGTGGCCGCCACCATCGTCTGCGCCGGCCTGGACGCCCGGGTGGCCGACGACGTACATAAATACAGCAAGTATCCCGCGGTCACCGGCGCGGGCGCCTATCTGGCCTCCGCCGGCATCAACTTTTTCAAGCAGATCTCCAACCGCATGACCATCACCTGCGACGGGTGCACCACCATCGGCGATTATACCATGGTGTGCGTGTGCAACGGCCGGTACTACGGCGGCGGCGTTATGCCCATTGCCGACGCCCGCCTGGACGACGGGCGGCTGGACGCACTGATCGTCCGCCGGGTCAGCCACGGCGCCTTCCTGCGCATGGCCGGCCACTATATGCGGGGCGAGGCCTGGCGCTTTCCCGATGTGGCCCGCCGGGTTCAGGCCAACCATATGCGCCTGCAGTTCCGGGAGCCCATGGCCGTCAGCCTGGACGGCGAGATCTCCCATGTGACCGAGGCGGTGATCTCCCTGTGCCCCGAAAAGCTGCACTTTTTCGCCCCCGCGGGCGCTTCCTGCAACCGCACCGCCCGCAAGCGGATGGACAAATGAGGGCCCGTGTCCAAGGTCCGCAGGGCATATGGTCAAAGTATGTCAAACTGCACAAAGATTATTTCTGAAATATAGGATATTTTTCCCCATATTTCTCTTGCATAAATAAGAAGATTGATTTATGATAATACCAGCGTTAGCACTCAGATTGTTTGAGTGCTAACGCTGGTACCACCTTTTATGGCGGTGCATTGAATTTGTAATCCACAATGATACAGTATATTTTTTTAGGAGGCATTTCAAATGAAACTGAATCCGTTGGCAGACCGTGTTGTTTTGAAAATGGTCGAGGTGGAGGAAACCACCAAGGGCGGCCTGATCCTGACCGGCAACGCAAAGGAAAAGCCCAGCGTGGCCGAAGTCGTATCCGTGGGCCCCGGCGGCATGGTGGACGGCAACGAAGTTAAAATGACCGTCAAGGTGGGCGATAAGGTCATCACCAGCAAGTATTCCGGCACCGAAGTGAAGATGGACGGCGTGGAATACACCATCGTCCGCCAGAGCGATATTCTCGCCATTGTTGAATAAGATCCGCTATCAATATAGGAGGTAGAGTATTATGGCAAAGATTCTCAAGAGCAATGATGAAGCCCGCAAGGCTTTGGAGACCGGCGTTGACAAGCTGGCCGATACCGTAAAGGTCACCCTGGGCCCCAAGGGCCGCAACGTGGTGCTGGAGCGCAAGTACGGCTCCCCCCTGATCACCAACGACGGCGTGACCATCGCCAAGGAGATCGAACTGGACGATCCCTTTGAAAACATGGGCGCAGCCCTGGTCCGCGAGGTTTCCACCAAGACCAACGATGTGGCCGGCGACGGCACCACCACCGCCACCCTGCTGGCCCAGGCCATGATCCACGAGGGTCAGCGCAACCTGGCCGCCGGCGCCAATCCCATTGTGATGCGCAAGGGCATGGCCAAGGCTGTGGACGCCGCTGTGGAGGCCATGAAGGCCGCCGCCAAGAAGGTTTCCGGCACCGATGATATCGCCCGCGTGGGCACCGTTTCCTCCGGCGACGAAACCATCGGCAAGCTGATCGCTGAGGCCATGGAAAAGGTCAGCAACGACGGCGTGATCACCGTGGAAGAGTCCAAGACCGCCGAAACTTACAGCGAGATCGTGGAAGGCATGATGTTCGACCGCGGCTATGTGACCCCCTACATGGTCACCGATACCGACAAGATGGAAGCCGTCATGGACGACGCCTTCATCATGATCACCGACCAGAAGATCAGCGTGATCCAGGATCTGGTGCCCCTGCTGGAGAGCATCATGAAGAGCGGCCGCAAGCTGGTCATCATCGCCGAGGACATCGAGGGCGAGGCCCTGTCCACCCTGATCGTCAACCGCCTGCGCGGCACCCTGAATGTGGTGGCTGTGAAGGCTCCCGGCTTCGGCGACCGCCGCAAGGAGATGCTGCAGGATATCGCCACCCTGACCGGCGGCACCGTCATCTCCGCCGATGTGGGCTACGAGCTGAAGGACGCTTCCATCGAACTGCTGGGCCATGCCCGCCAGGTGAAGGTGGATAAGGAAAACACCATCATCGTCGGCGGCGACGGCGACAAGGCTGCCATCGACGCCCGCGTGAAGCAGATCCGCGCCCAGATCGAAACCACCACTTCCGATTACGACAAGGAAAAGCTGCAGGAACGCCTGGCCAAGCTGGCCGGCGGCGTGGCCGTGATCAAGGTCGGCGCAGCCACCGAAACCGAAATGAAGGAAAAGAAGCTGCGCATCGAGGACGCCCTGAACGCCACCCGCGCAGCCGTGGAAGAGGGCATCGTCCCCGGCGGCGGCACCATCTTTGCCGACGCTATCCCCGCTGTGGAAGCCCTGATGAGCAACGCAGACGGCGATGAAAAGACCGGCATGAAGATCGTAGCCAAGGCTCTGGAAGCTCCCATCAAGCAGATCGCAGCCAACGCCGGCCTGGACGGCTCCGTGATTCTGGAAAACGTAAAGACCCACGTGAAGGAGCAGAACACCTACGGCTTCGACGCCTACAACGAAGTGTACTGCGACATGATCGAGGCCGGTATCGTCGATCCCGTCAAGGTCACCCGCAGCGCTCTGCAGAACGCCGCTTCCGTCTCCTCCATGGTGCTGACCACCGAGGCTGTCGTGGCCGACAAGCTCGAGCCTCCCGCAGCAGCCCCCGCAGCCCCCGACATGGGCGGCATGGGCGGCATGTACTAAGAAACGCCCCAAGGCATGAAAACGCCGGATCCCCGCCGCTGAAAAAACCGAGCGGCAAGGGTTTATCCCCGTTTTCAGCCCCCAGCCTAAATTTAAGCCCGCTGCTTACCAAAGTAAGCAGCGGGCTTTTTCATGCCATCCGGTCTATGCGGAACGGGGCGCTTCGTCTGGGCCGGGGCTCACACCGCGGCCTGGGCCTCCCCCTGTTCCTGAAGGGCCAAGCAGAAGCTCCAGTTCCCAATGGCCTGGCCGTTTTGCTCCAGCGTGCGCTCGGAAAACTCCCAGAAGCCATTTTTTGCGTAAAATTTGCAGTTGTCCTCCGTATTGGTGATCAGCGTGAGCTCCTGGCCCCCCTGTTTTTGAATGTAGGGAATGAGGCAGTCCTGCAGCATGCCGCTGCCCAGGCCGCAGCCCTTCACGGAGTCATCCACAGCCAAAACTTCCAGATACCAGGCGGACGGATGTTTCCGGTCGCAGTCTGCCCGCGCATCCTCAGAAAAATGAAAAAAGTTCAGGATCTTGGAAAGCCCCACCGGAAAGACCAGGCTCAACCCGCCGGCTTTCACATAATCCTCCACATCGGCCTTCTTTTTCGCCGGGTCCTGGATCAGCGCCGCAGAAACGATTTCCCGGTCTTTTTCGCCCACAAAGCACTTGTTCTGCTTGCTGTTTGCCTTGATATTGACGCGGTGCAGCTTTTCCATATAGGCATTGTAAGCGCCGTCATTTTTGAATGCATCGCGAAAAACGCAATCAAAATACGGATAGTTTTCAAAAGACTGCGCCGATAATTGGGCAATGCGGTCATAGTCTTTCGGGGTTGCCTCACGATAAACGATCATAGCAGTATGCCGCCTCCTTCAGCAAGTGATTCTACCCGGAATCCCGAAAGAAAAAAAGGCAGTAAACATGAACAAATCAATAACATTCCGTGAACTCCGCCCCCATCCCTCCCCCTCCCGCCGCTAAAACTGCGGCCAGGTTTCGGCTGCGGAGCCTTTTTGGAGCTGCCCGGCAGCCCCTTGCGCTCCACCGCAAAAAAGGGTATGCTATGTAAAACGCTCTGCACCCGCGCACCCATTTCAAAGAAGAGGGAGACGCCTATGAAACTACTGGTGATTGAAGACGATCCGGAAATCCGGCAGATGCTGCAGGATTTCCTGGAAAGCGAGGGATATACCATCATTACAGCGGCAGACGGCGAAACAGCCTGCGCCCGGTTTGCGGAGGAATCCTTCGACCTGGTGCTGCTGGATCTGATGCTGCCCAAGCGCAGCGGCACAGAAGTGCTGCGCACCATCCGCAGCAGCGGCAGCACCGTTCCGGTGCTGATCCTGTCGGCCAGGGACAGCGACTCGGACATCACGCTGGGTCTGGGCATCGGGGCCGATGATTACATCACCAAGCCCTTTTCCGTCAGCCAGGTGCTGGCCCGTATCAAGGCCAGCATTCGCCGCTCCACAGTTTATACCAAGGCCCCGGACGCACCGCCGGCCGTGCTGTCTGCCGGCCCCCTGGTCATGGACTGCGCCGCCCACAGCGTTACAAAGGCCGGCGTGCCCCTGGAGCTGACCGCCAAAGAATACGAAATCCTCCGCCTGCTGCTGGCCCACCCGAACCAGGTATACACCAAAGCGCAGCTGTATGCCGCAGTGTGGGACGACGCCTATCTCGGCGACGAAAACGCCGTAAACGTTCACATCAGCCGCCTGCGCAGCAAAATTGAGGATGACCCCAGAAAGCCTGTGTATATCCTCACCGTCTGGGGGATCGGCTACAAGCTGGGGGGCAGCCATGACTGACGGGATCTTTTTATGGCTGCCGATCGCTGGCTGCGCCGCCTTGGGCATCGCGGTGCTATGGCTGCTGCGCCGCCGCGCCGCAGAGCACCGGGAGCTCGCTGCCCTGGCCGCAAAGCTGGACGAGATCCTGACGCAAGGCACCGGCGAAAAGCTGATGCTGCTGACGGAAAACCGGGCCCTGCCCGGTCTGCTGGGCCAAATCAACCGGGCCCTGGTGGACAGGCAGCGGCTGGACGCAGAACACCGCCGCGCAGAGCAGTCTGCCCGGCAGATGCTCTCCAACATCTCCCACGATATCAAAACCCCTCTGACCGTGATCCTGGGCTATACGGAAATGATGCAGCTGCGGGGCCAGACAGATCCGGCGGCCATCGCCAAAATCGACGCCAAAGCACGGCAGGTGCTGGAGCTGGTGGAAAAATTCTTCACCCTGGCCAAAATCGAATCCGGGGATACGGATCTTCCGGCAGAGCGGGTCAATATCAGCGAACTGTGCCGTGAAACGGCCGTGGATTTTTTTGAAATTCTAACAGAGCAGGCCTTTACGGTATCCATGGAAATACCGGAGGAGGATTTATACGGTTACGGCCACGGCCCATCCATTGCCCGCATCTTGTATAACCTGATCTCCAACGCCATCCGCTACGGCGGCGAAGGGCGCTATCTGGGCGTCGCGCTGTATCCGGCGGAGCAAACTCTGCGCATCCGCGTAACCGATCACGGCCCGGGGATCGAACCCCAGCGCCTGGGCAGCGTTTTCGACCGGCTTTACACTGCCGACGACTCCCGCAGCCCATCCCTGGGCGGCAGCGGCCTGGGGCTGGCCATCTCCAAAGCCCTTGCCGAGCGCATGGGCGGAACACTGGAGGCCGCCAGCACGCCCGGCGTGGAAACGGTTTTCACGTTGACGCTGCCGCGGCTGAAACTTCCTTCCCGCGAAAGGAATTCGTAAGATTTACGAAAGCACTTTGCAAAACCCGCCTGTTATCATAGATTCCAGAGAAAGGAGATGGAACCTATGTCTTATTGTATTCAAATCTACCAGCTCTGCAAATCCTTCGGCAGCCGCGCCGTTTTACAGAATGTGGAACTGCATGTGCCCCAGGGACAGATTTACGGCTTCCTCGGCCCCAATGGCGCCGGAAAAACCACGGTTCTGAAGCTGCTGACCAATCTGCTCAAGCCCACCTCCGGCACCATCGAGCTCTTTGGCCAGCCCCTGCTGCCGGGCTCCTGCGATGTGTTCCGCCGCATGGGCAGCATCATCGAATTCCCCGTGTTCTACGAGCATCTCAGCGGCCGGGAAAATCTGGAGATCCACCGCCAATATATGGGCTATTACCACCCCGGCGACATTGACGAGGCCCTGGAACTGCTGGGTCTCCGCGCCGACGCAGACAAAAGCGTAAAGCGCTATTCCCTGGGCATGCGCCAGCGCCTTGGCATCGCCCGGGCCATTCTGACCCGGCCGGAGCTGCTGCTCCTGGACGAACCCACCAACGGCCTGGATGCGGCGGGCGTCAAGCAGATCCGCGACCTGCTGCGCATGCTCAGCCGGGATTGGGGCGTCACGGTTCTCATGGCAAGCCACCTGCTTTCCGAGGTGGAACATACGGCCGACCTGATCGGCCTCATCCACCAGGGACATATGCTCAAGGAGCTCTCCCTGGCCGAATTGTCCGAGCTGAGCCTGTCCTACCTGGAGCTGATCTCCCCCGATGTGCAGAAGGCCGCCTATGTATTGGAAGAGCTGCTGCAGATCCGGGAATTCAAAGTGCTGGAAAACGGCGTGATCCGTATTTACAGCACCTCCCTGCCGCCGGAAGAGCTGTTCCGCCGCCTGGCTCTGCACGATGTGGCCGTCGCTTCCTTCCACAAGCACGCAGAATCGCTGGAGGATTACTATCTGAAAATGACAGGGGAGGCGCCGGCATGAAAAAACTGATCGTTCTGGAGTGGAAGAAAAACCGCATCCGCCGCTACGCGCTGGGCGCGTTGGTCATAACTGTCCTGGCCGCCCTGTTTCTGTTCGCCCAGTGTTACCTGGGCATTGCCAACGACCCCGTCACCGGCGTGCCGGACGCTGCCCCGGGCACCTTTAATATCACCTCCCAGGTGGAACTTGTGACAAACGTCTGCTTTATGGTGTTCACCTGCGTCATGCTCGCGGGCTGCGTGACCGGCGCCTATCGCAGCAAGCACCGCGCGCTGCTGTTCACCTACCCCGTGCGCCGGAAAACGCTGCTGGCTGCCCAGATGCTGGCCGTATGGCTGTTCGCCTTTTTCTCCATGGCCCTGGCCAAGCTGGCGGTCTACGGCCTGCTGTTTGCCGCCGGACAGGTGCTGACGCCCGACTTCCCCCTGGATTATTCCATGGCCGCCCCCGGCATTTACGGGCAGATCCTTTTGAAATCTGCGGTCACTGTGTCGGCCGCCTTCATCGCCCTGCCGGTGGGCCGGTTGTTTCGATCCAGACGGGCCACGATCCTCGCCTCGTTTTTCCTGCTGCTGGTGATGAACGGCACTGTGGGCCCTTTCTCTCTGGCAGACAACGCAGCAGTTCCCCTGCTGCTGGCCGCCGCCGGCCTGGGCTGCGGAGCCTTGTCCGTGGCCGGGATCGAAGAACAGGACATCCTTTGATAAAAAGCTGTGATCGCCCGATGGGCGACCACAGCTTTTTGTTTTCCCCCCGCCCCGGCGGCGAAATTTTTTCCTTGTGCCCCGGCGGAAAAAGGGCTATACTGTATTAGTTAAAGTATATCTTGGCATAGCGTGCCTTTTGGGCCCATGCGCCGACAAGACAGGAGAATGATTTTTGGAACGCGAAAACGTAGTGATCGCCCCGGAGCGCCTGGCGCGCCAGCGGGAAATTGAACAGGAGATCCGCGCCCACCTGGCCGAAACCCTGGACCACACGCCCCTGGCCTATGTGGACACCTTCGGCTGCCAGCAAAATGTGGCCGACAGCGAGCACCTGATGGGCATGCTGCGGGAAATGGGCTTTTCCTTTACCGACGACCCCTACCAGGCCGACGTGGTGGCCCTGAACACCTGCGCCGTGCGCGAGCACGCGGAAAAGCGGGTGTTCGGCAACCTGGGCGCCCTGACCCACACCAAAAAGGCCAATCCCCGCCAGGTGATCTGCCTGTGCGGCTGCATGGCCCAGCAAAAGCGGGTGGCGGACAAGGTGCGCCAGTCCTACCGCCATGTGGATCTGGTCTTCGGCCCCCACGCCCTGTGGCAGTTCCCGGAGCTGCTGCAAAAGGTCTACCGCCAGCACGGCCGCGTCTTTTCCATCGACGACGCCCACGGCTCCATTGCCGAGGGCATGCCCATCGTCCGGGAGGACGACACCAAGGCCTGGGTTTCCGTGATGTACGGCTGCAACAATTTCTGTTCCTATTGCATCGTGCCCCATGTCCGGGGCCGGGAGCGCAGCCGGGACAAGGCCTGCATCCTGGAAGATGTGCAGTCCCTGGCCGCCGCGGGCTATAAAGACATCACCCTGCTGGGCCAGAATGTGAATTCCTACGGCAAGGATCTGCCGGAGAAAACGGATTTTGCCGACCTTTTGACGGAGATCGCCGCCATCGACGGCGACTTTCTCATCCGCTTTATGACCAGCCACCCCAAAGACGCCTCCCACAAGCTGCTGGACGCCATGGCGGCCAGCCCCAAAATCGCCCGGCATCTGCACCTGCCCTTCCAGTCCGGCTCCAGCCGGGTGCTGCGGGCCATGAACCGGGGCTACACCCGGGAGGAATACCTGGCCCTGGTGGACTATGCCCGCGCCGTGATGCCGGACATTGTCCTCACCTCCGATGTGATCGTGGGCTTCCCCGGCGAAACGGAGGCAGAGTTCGAGGAGACCCTGTCCCTGGTGCGTCAGGTGGAATTCGACGCCCTGTTCACCTTCATCTATTCCCCCCGCCCCGGCACGCCGGCGGCGGAATTGCCCGATCCCGTGCCCCGGGCGGAAAAGCAGCGCTGGTTCGACGCCCTGCTGAACGCCCAGAACGAGATCTCTGCCAAAAAACACGCCGCCTATGTGGGCACCACCCAGCGCGTGCTGGTGGACGGCAAAAGCGGCGACGCGCGCTGGCCCCTGTCCTCCCGCACCGGCGGCGGGCGGCTGGTGCATCTGTGCGGCGACGAAAGCGCCATCGGCACCTATCAAACCGCAAAGATCCTGGACAGCAATACCTGGGCCCTGTTCGGGGAGATCACAGACCCCCGGCCCTGACAAACCACCCGGAATAAAGAAAGGAGCGCACCCCCATGAAATGTACAAAATGCGGCATCGAAATGAAGAAAGTCAACCTGTTCGGCCTGCCGGGCGTGGATCTTTACGCCTCCCAGGGCGTGCCCAACTGGCAGGGCATGGAGATCCGCAGCGCCGTGCGCTGCCATGTCTGCCCCGGCTGCGGCTATATGGAGCTGCAGGCCGCCGAACCTTACAAATTCAAATAACGGCCCCGGCCCTTTGCCCGGGCAGCAAGGAGATGCTTTCCATGCCCAACAGCACACTTGATACCATCGCCCGCCGCCGCAGCGTGCGCCAATTTGCGGAGACCCAGCTGCGCGAAGAGGAGCTGCAGGCCATCCTGGCGGCGGGCCGCTGCGCCCCCAGCGGCGGCAACAACCGCACCACCCACCTGATCGTGGTGCAGAACAGCGGCGCGCTGGAGCAGCTGCGCGCCCTGGTGGAGGACGCCTTCTCCCGGATGGAGGTGGACGAAACCACCTACAAGAGCATCCGCAATTCCGTGGCCGCGTCCCGGCGGGGCGGCTATGAATTCTTCTTCCGGGCCCCCACCCTGGTGATCGCCGCCAACCGCATCGGCTACGGCAACGCCATAGCCGACACCGCCTGCGTGCTGGAAAACATGATGATCGCCGCCACGGCGCTGCATGTGGGCTCCTGCTGGATCAACCAGCTCCACTGGCTGGATGAAAACGAAGCCGTGCGCGCCGCTTTGTATCAACTGGGCCTGGCAGAACAGGAAACGGTCTGCGGCGGCCTGGCCCTGGGCTATCCCGCCGCGGAGGACGCCCCCCGCCCCCTGGAAAAGGACGGAAACCCCGTCACTTACATCCGCTGAACCGGCGCCCCGGCGCGCAGACAGAGAGAAACTTTTTTGAGGTGAAACCATGGCAGAGCTGACCCCCATGCAGCAGCAATATCGCAGGATCAAAGAGCAGAACCCCGATTCCCTGCTCTTTTTCCGCCTGGGCGATTTCTATGAAATGTTCGGCGAGGACGCCAAAACCGCCGCCGCGGAACTGGATCTGACGCTGACCACCCGGGACCGCACCAAAAGCAAAGAGGAACAAACGCCCATGTGCGGCGTGCCCTACCACTCCTGCGACGCTTATATCGCCCGCCTGATCGCCAAGGGCTACAAGGTGGCCATCTGCGAGCAGATGGAAGATCCCGCCACCGCCAAGGGCCTGGTGGAGCGCGACATCATCCGGGTGGTCACCCCCGGCACCGTGATCGACAGCGCCATGCTGGAGGACGGCCGGAGCAACTACATCAGCGGCGTCTTTTTCAGCGAAAACGGCGCCGGCGTGTGCTTCGCGGACATCTCCACGGGAAAAACCCTGGCCACGGCCTTTGCCGGGCCCGAGCGGGTGCAGCATGTGATCAACGAACTGGGCCGCTTCTGCCCTGCCGAAGTCATCCTGAACACCGCCGCCGCCGAAGACGCGGATCTGAACAACTTCCTCCGCGACCGGCTGAACTGCCACCGCGAACGCCGCCGGGACGCAGATTTTGAACTGTCCGCCGCGGAAACCGCCATCCGGCAGCAGTACGGCGAAGAAGGGCTCCAGGCCCTGCCCCGGAGCATCGCCGCCGTGACCATGGCCCTGGGCGGCCTGCTGCGCTATCTGTACGAAACCCAGAAAACCGACCTGTCCTACATCAACACCCTGGACTATTACGAGCAGGGCCGCTTCATGGAGCTGGACCCCGCCGCCCGCCGCAACCTGGAACTGACGGAAACCCTGCGCGCCAAGGAAAAGCGGGGCAGCCTGCTGTGGGTGCTGGACAAGACCAAAACCCCCATGGGCTCCCGCTGCCTGCGGGGCTTTCTGGAGCGCCCCCTGCTGTCCCCCACCGCCATTCAGAAGCGGCAGAACGCCGTGGCCGCCCTGGTGGGCAACACCATGGCCCGGGAAGAGCTGCTGCTGGCCCTGGCCGGCATGGGCGACATGGAGCGGCTGATCAGCCGCATTGTTTACGGCACCGCCGGCGGCCGGGATCTGGCCGCCCTGCGCGCCGCCATCGAAAAGCTGCCCGCCGTAAAGGCCCTGCTGCAACCCTTTTCGTCGGGCCGCCTGGGAGAACTTTCCCAGGAAATGGACGACTTGGGCGACCTGGGCGCAAAGATCGCCGCCGCCATCGACGACGATCCCCCCTTCTCCGTGCGGGAGGGCAAGCTGATCCGTCCCGGCTTCAACGCCGAGGTAGACCGCCTGCGGGATATCCTGGGCGGCGGCAAAAACACCATCCTGGCCCTGGAAGCCAGCGAAAAAGAAAAAACGGGCATCCGCACGCTGAAAGTCAAATACAACCGGGTGTTCGGCTACTATATCGAAGTGTCCAACTCCTTCAAGGATCAGGTGCCGGAGCACTATATCCGCAAGCAGACCCTGGCCAACGCCGAGCGCTACATCACCGAAGAGCTGAAAGAGCTGGAAAACACCATCCTCACCGCCTCGGATCGGGTCACCGCCCTGGAATACGAGCTGTTTTCCGCCCTGCGCCAGGAGATCGCCGACGCGGCGGGCCGCATTCAGAACACCGCCGCAGAAGTGGCGGAGCTGGACGCCTATCTCTCCCTGGCCACAGTGGACGAAAGCGGCGTGATCGAAATTCACGACGGCCGCCACCCCGTGGTGGAGCAGGTGCTCAAAGACAGCCTTTTCGTGCCCAACGACACCTTTATGGGCGAAAAGGAAGAGCGCACCGCCATCATCACCGGCCCCAACATGGCCGGTAAATCCACCTATATGCGCCAGGTGGCCCTGATCGTGCTGCTGGCCCAGATCGGCTCCTTTGTGCCCGCCAAGGCGGCCCGCATCGGCATTGTGGATCGCATCTTCACCCGCATCGGCGCTTCCGACGACCTCTCCTCCGGCCAGTCCACCTTTATGGTGGAGATGAACGAGGTGTCCGCCATCCTGCGCCACGCCACAGCCCGCTCCCTGCTGATCCTGGACGAGATCGGCCGCGGCACCTCCACCTTCGACGGAATGAGCATCGCCCGGGCGGTGCTGGAATTCTGCGCCGACAAAAAGAAGCTGGGGGCAAAAACCCTCTTCGCCACCCACTACCACGAGTTGACGGAGATGGAAACCGCCCTGCCCGGCGTGAAAAATTACAACATCGCCGTGAAAACCCGGGGCGACGAGATCTCCTTTTTGCGCAAGATCATCCCCGGCGGCGCCGACCGCAGCTACGGCCTGCACCGGGAGATCCTGAAAGAACTGGAAGCCGAGGGCGGCGCTCCCCGGCCGGCAGCCCCGGCCCGGGACAGCAGCCAGATCTCCCTGGCCGCCATGGGCGAGGGCGAAGTGGCCGAGATCCTCCGCCGCACCCAGGTGGATATGCTCACGCCCATCGAGGCCATGAACCTGCTGTACGATCTGAAACGAAAACTGCAATGAAACAAGAGAGAATCTGATTATGGCAACCACAAAAAAGAAAAAAACCCTCGCCTCCCACCTGACGGATTTTGAAAAGCTGGCGGGCGTGATTCTGCTGCTGGTCTATCTGGTGGTGCTGCCCGTGTTCGGCGGCTGGATCACCGATCAGATCGGCGCGCTGCTGGGCATTTCCATCAGCCGGGCCCTCAGCAATATCATCTGCTTTTACCTGCTCTTTGCCGCCGCGGTGCTGATTTTCCACTCCTTCCTGTTCCAAACCGGCCAGGTCTTTTTCAAGGGCATCGAGCGCTGCTGCAAAACCCTGGGCCTGTCCCTGGTCTTCTTTTACGGGCTCAACGAGATCTTCTTCCGCCTGAGCCATCTGCTGTGGGGCAACCTGACCAATCTGAACGACACGGCCCTGATCACCCAGATCACCGCCGCCCCCCGGATGATGGCCCTGGTGGTCATTTTTCTGTCCCCCTTTATTGAAGAGGTGCTGTTCCGCGGGCTGATCTTCGGCTGGCTGCGGGAGCACAGCCGGGCGGTGGGCTATGTTGTTTCCTGCCTGCTCTTCGCCCTGCTCCATGTGTGGGAATACGCCCTGTTCAACCACGACATCTATTATCTGCTGCTGATGGTGCAGTATATCGTGCCCGGCTTCATTTTCACCTGGGCCTACGACCATTCCGGCAGCCTGTGGACCTCCATCGCCGCCCACGCCGCCGTCAACGCCCTGGCGGTGTGGACCATCCTGGCCTGACACCCCCGCCCAGAAAGGAGCGCCTATGCCTTTGATTCAACAACTTTCTCCCCACCTGGCGGATATGATCGCCGCCGGCGAGGTGGTGGAACGGCCCGCCAGCGTGGTCAAGGAACTGCTGGAAAACGCCATCGACGCCGGGGCCACCGCCGTGACCGTGGAACTGCGGGGCGGCGGCATGAGCCTGATCCGCGTCAGCGATAACGGCTGCGGCATCGCCCCCGAGGAGCTGCCCACCGCCTTCCTGCGCCACGCCACCTCCAAGCTGCGCACGGCGGAGGATCTGGCCGCCATCGGCACCCTGGGCTTCCGCGGCGAAGCCCTGGCCGCCATTGCCTCCGTGTCCCGGGTGGAGATCACCTCCCGCCGCCGGGGCGCGGCAGTGGGCGCGCGGCTGCGCCTGGAGGCCGGCGTCCCCGGCCCCCTGGAGGAGTGCGGCTGCCCCGAGGGCACCGTCATCTCCGTCTGCAATTTGTTCTACAACACGCCCGCCCGCATGAAATTCATGAAAAAGGACAGCGCCGAGGCCTCTGCTGCCGCCGCCGTGGTGCAACACGAGGCCCTGTCCCACGAGCGCCTTTCCTTCAAACTGCTGCGGGACGGCACGGAACAGCTCTACACCCCCGGCGACGGCAAGCTGCTCTCCGCCGTTTATGCCGCCCTGGGCCGGGAATTTGCCCTGTCCCTGCTGGAGACCCACGGCTCCGGCGACGCCATCTGCGTGGACGGCTATGTGACCCGCAGCCTGCAGTGCCGGGGCAGCCGCGCCATGCAGCATTTCTTTGTCAACGGCCGCTATGTGAAATCCCCCCTGCTGACGGCAGCCCTGGAAGAGGCTTACCGCAACCAGATGATGAAGGGCAAGTTCCCCGGCTGCGTGCTGCACCTGGCCCTGCCCCTGGATGCGGTGGATGTGAACGTCCACCCGGCCAAAACCGTGGTAAAATTTCTGAACGAACGCTCCGCCTTCGATGCGGTGTACCACGCGGTGCTCTCCGCCCTGGAGGGCGGCGGGGAAAAGCCCGCCCCCCGGCCCGCGGCCCCGGCCCAGCCCGCTGCGCCCGAAAAAAAGGCGGACTTTTACCGCACCATGAGCGCCAAAGAATTCCGGGCCCAAAGCGCCGCCCCCGCCGGAAAACCCCTGACCGGCTTCACCGAAAAGCAGGCTCCGCCCCGCCGGAGCTTTTTTCCCGGCGCAGAGCTGGGCGGCGGCGCCCGGGTGGCCGACGTGGTTCAGCCCACCGCCCCCAAAAGCACGCCCGTCCCCGCTCCCCCGGAACCGGCTGTGCCCGCAGCCGCACCGGCAGAACCCCTGACCCCCGCTCCGGCCCCGGAGCCGCCGCGCCGGGAAGAGACGCCGTCCCCCGCCCCGGAACCCCGGCAGGAGACCCTTCTCCCGGAACGGGCCCCCGAAAGCGGCGAAATGCCCGGCCAGGAGCGGCTGGAGCCGGAAACAGAAGCGCCCTGGCGCATCGCGGGCGAGGTGCTGCGCACCTATATCATCGCTGAGGACGGCGACGGCAATGTCTACCTGATCGACAAGCACGCCGCCCATGAGCGCATCAACTTTGACCGCCTGAAGGCCAGCACCGCCCCCATCATGGGCCAGGCCCTGCTCCGGGGCGAAGCCGTCACCCTGGCGGCGGACGAATACGCCGCCCTGCTGGAGCATCTGCCCCTGCTGAACCGCTTCGGCTTCGAGGCCGAGGACTTTGGCGACAACACCATCCTCTGCCGCACCTGTCCGGCGGAGCTGGACGCCGCCGGGATCGCCCCCGCCCTGGAGGAGATCGCCGCGGAACTGCTGCGCACCGGCAGCGCCGACCCCGAAAGCGCCCGGGACGCCCTGCTCCACACCATGGCCTGCAAAGCCGCCATCAAAGCCGGTATGGTCAGCGACCAGCGGGAGCTGCGGGTACTGGTGGACAAAGTGCAGAGCGGGGAGATCCAATTCTGTCCCCACGGCCGGCCCGTTAAGATCAAGCTGTCCAAATACGAGATCGAAAAACTCTTCAAG
>CALDMR010000116.1 GCA_937915065.1 uncultured Clostridia bacterium | reverse complement strand
CTAACGTGCTGAACGCAGCCGCGGCATACGAAATAACAGAAGAGCTCCAGATCCTTTCATCAGAAGAAAGCCTCCAGAGATCCGCGGGCTTTCCTGATGCGGCCAACTGAAAAACGCATAAAAAAGCGGGAGAGGCCCAGCCTCTCCCGCTTTTTTATCTTTCTTAATAAGCAACGCCCCAGCAAACCATTTTGACCGCCGGCTTGCCGCACACGGGGCAAACCTCGTCAATCTGTTCCTGGGCAAAGGGGATGCACCGGCTGGTCATACCGGCCTGCTCCTTCATGGCCATTTCACAGGCCAGATCGCCGCACCACATGGTTTTGATAAAGCCGCCGTTCTTCTCCTGCAGCTCCTTGGCTTCCTCCAGAGAATGGGCCGCATAGGTGTGCTCTTCCAGGTTTTTCTTGGCTTTCTCGTACAAACCGCAATGAATGGCATCCAGCATGGCGGGAATCGCCGTTTCCAGTTCCTCCAGCGCCACAAAGGACTTCTCGCCGTTATCCCGGCGGGCGATCACGCACTGGCCCTTTTCAATGTCTTTCGGGCCGATCTCGATGCGCAGAGGCACGCCCTTCATTTCATACTCGGCAAACTTCCAGCCGGGCGCCTTATCGGAATCATCCATCTTCACCCGCAGGCCCAGCGCCTTCAGGCGATCCACCAGCGCGCCGGCAGCTTCCAGCACGCCCTCCTTATGCTGGGCCACAGGGATCACCGCCACCTGGATAGGAGCGATCCGCGGCGGCAGCACCAAGCCGTTGTCGTCGCCATGGGTCATAATAATGCCGCCGATCATGCGGGTAGACACGCCCCAGGACGTCTGGAAAGGATGGTGCAGCTGGTTGTCCTTGCCGGTAAAGGTGATATCAAAGGCCTTGGCAAACCCATCGCCGAAGAAATGGCTGGTGCCGGACTGCAGGGCCTTCTTGTCGTGCATCATGCATTCCACGGTATAGGTTTCCTCTGCGCCGTTGAACTTTTCCTTCTCCGTTTTCTGGCCCTTTACCACAGGCATAGCCAGCACATTTTCCAGGAAGTCAGCATAAATATTCAGCATCTGCTGGGTTTCTGCCTTGGCCTCCTCGGCAGTGGCGTGCATGGTATGGCCCTCCTGCCACAGGAACTCCCGGTGGCGCAGGAAGGGGCGGCTGGTCTTTTCCCAGCGCAGCACGCTGCACCACTGGTTGTACAGCTTGGGCAGATCGCGGTGGGAGTGGATAATGTTTTTATAATGCTCGCAGAACAGGGTTTCCGAGGTGGGACGAACACACAGGCGATCCTCCAGCTTATCGCTGCCGCCCATGGTGACCCACGCGCACTCGGGAGCAAAACCTTCCACATGATCCTTTTCCTTTTGCAGCAGGCTCTCGGGAATCAGCACGGGCAGGTACACATTCTCATGGCCCGTTTCCTTAAAGCGGCGGTCCAGCTCCTTCTGAATATTCTCCCAGATCGCATAGCCATAGGGCCGATAAATAAACATGCCCTTCACCGAAGTGTAATCGATCAGCTCCGCCTTGGTGCATACGTCCGTATACCACTGGGTAAAGTCCACATCCATATTGGTAATGGAATCGACCTGTCTTTGATCTTTCGCCATAATTCTCATTCCTCACATTATATATAATAGTATGCCACTTTTGATTCTTTCTCAGCTTGATTATTGTATGCTATTGGCCGAAAGTTGTCAAGCGCTGCCCGCGGGCCGGCCCTTTTATAAATGGGACAACTTTTGCTTCCTATTTCTTCCCGTATATGATATAATCCCACTTTAGTGATTCCTTGGCGATTTGCCGCGGGACACGCTCAATCAACGCCGGCTGCCGCCGGCGGAACGGAAAGGATTTCCTTATGACAGATATTTTAGTGTCCGTCGGTCTGTTGGTTCTCGGCTTTGTGCTGCTGATCAAGGGCGCCGACTTTTTTGTGGAAGGCAGCTCTTCTGTGGCCAAGCTCCTGCGGGTGCCCGCCATCATCATCGGTCTGACCATTGTGGCCATGGGTACCAGTTTGCCCGAATGCGCCGTCAGCATCACCGCCTCCGTCGCAGGCAACAACGCTTTAGCCGTCAGCAATGTGGTGGGTTCCAACATTTTCAATCTGATGGTCGTCTGCGGTTCCTGCGCCCTCTTTTCTCCCCTGCTGATCGAGCGCTCCAGCCTGGTCAAGGAGTTCCCCTTCTCCATCGCCTGCGGCGTGCTGCTGCTGGCTCTGGGCTATCTCGGCATGTCCGTAGGCCGGGTCGACGGCGTGATCCTGCTGGCATTGTTCGCGCTCTATCTCGGCGTCATGATCCGCACCGCCCTGAAGGCCCGCGCTTCCACAGTGCAGCAGATGGAAGAAGCCACCCTGGAAAAAGGCATCCGCATACTCCCCCTGTGGCAATGCGCGCTGTATATTGTCGGCGGCATTATCGCCATCAAATTCGGCGGTGACTTTGTGGTAAACGGCGCCTCCACCATCGCTGCCAGCTTTGGTCTCAGCCAGAACCTGATCGGCCTGACCATCGTGGCCGTCGGCACCAGCCTTCCCGAATTGGTCACCTCCATAGTAGCCGCCCGTAAAAACGAGTTGGAAATGGCCCTGGGCAATGTGATCGGCTCCAATATCTTCAACATCCTTCTGGTGCTCGGCGTTGCCGCCACCATCAGCCCCATCACCTTTATCATGGAAAACATTGTGGATATTATCCTGCTGACTGCCATGAGCCTGCTGGTATGGGGTATGGGATGGACCCGCCACCGCATCTGCCGCAGCGAGGGCATCGTCATGCTGGCGATTTACGCCGTCTACCTCGCATATATCTGCATCCGCTGAT
>CALDMR010000115.1 GCA_937915065.1 uncultured Clostridia bacterium | reverse complement strand
TTTTCCTACATCAGGGGGTATTTTGTCACTGTCCGTTTTTACTGGTTCAGTTCAGTTCCGGGGGCTTTTTTTAGGTTTCAGGTATTTGCCTTCCGCAACAGCTCCGCTTTCACGTCCCACAGCTTTTGGGACAGATCCACATAATAGTGATGGGGATTTTCAAAGCGCTTGACTTCGTCCCACAGCCGCTCCACCTGGGCGGCGCAGCGGGCCCGGATCGCTGCCAGATCAGGCAAATCATACACCAGCTGCCCGCTCTTGAAAATAGGCTGCAGCAATTCTTCCGCCCGGTAGTGCTCCACCGTTTCCCGCTTCCACACCGCCTCGGGGTCGAACAGCTCCAGGGGCTGGCTTTCGTCCAGCTTTTCATCATGCACGCAGATCAGATCCGCCAATGCTTTATCGCTCTCCCGGGCAAACAGGCGGTACACCTTTTTGAAATGGGGCGTGGTGATCTTCCCAGGATTTTCACTGACTTTGATGCGGGGCAGGATCGTTCCCGCCTCGTCCTCCACCGCAGCCAGCTTATACACGCCGCCGAACACCGGCTCGCTTTTAGATGTGATCAGCCGTTCGCCCACGCCGAAGGCATCAATGCAGGCCCCCTGATTCAGCAGATCGCGGATGATATATTCATCCAGGGCATTGGAGGCCACGATCCGGCACTCTGTCAGGCCGGCCTCGTCCAGCATGGCCCGGGCCTTTTGGGAAAGATAGGTCAGATCCCCCGAGTCGATACGGATCGCGCAGCGGGTGATGCCGTGTTTCCGGAAGGCGCGGATAGCATTGGGCACGCCAGATTTGAGCACATTATAGGTATCCACCAACAAGGTCGGTCCCTGGGGATAGAGGCCGCAATAGGCGTCAAAGGCCGCAAATTCGTCCTCAAACATCTGAATCCAGGAGTGGGCCATGGTGCCGCCCGCCGGCACGCCGAACAATTCGTCGGCCATGGCGCAGGCCGTACCGGCGCAGCCACCGATATAGGCAGCCCGGGCCCCGGCAATGGCGCCGTCCGCCCCCTGGGCCCGGCGGGAGCCGAATTCCGAAACCGCCCGCCCCCCGGCAGCCCGCACAATGCGGTTTGCCTTGGTGGCGATCAATGACTGGTGGTTCAGCGTCAGCAGCAGAAAGGTTTCGATCATCTGCGCCTCAATGGCCCTGGCCCGCACCGTCAGGATCGGTTCATGAGGGAACACAGGCGTGCCCTCGGGCACCGCCCAGAGATCACCGGTGAAGCGGAAAGTTTTCAAATAGTCCAGAAACGCCTCGCTAAACACCCCTTTGGAGCGCAGATAGGCGATATCTTCTTCATCAAAGCACAGATCCTGCAGATAGCGCACCACCTGCTCCAGCCCCGCCGCAATGGCAAATCCGCCTCCGTCGGGCACCGAGCGGAAAAAAACGTCGAAATAGCAGATCCGATCCTGCAATCCCGTTTGAAAATAGCCGTTGCCCATGGTCATTTCGTAAAAATCGAAAAGCATGGTGTAATTGTTGTCATAGCGCATATGGGTATCCTCCCCTTTCAGCGGTTCACCACCGTCATCTGCAGGGCCTCCATCAAATCCAGGGCTTTCTCATGGAGCGCCGGGTCAAAGGACGCGGTGCAGGCCGCGTCGATCACGATCTCCGCCTCGGGCGCCGCCGCCTTGGCCATCACCGCATTGCTCAGCACACACATATGGGACACCAGCCCCACCAGTTCAATGGTTTCAAAGTCCTCTTCGGCAATATAATCGGCCAATTCCAGCGAGGGGAAGGTGGGCTTCTGGAAGCACAGATCCTCCTCCCGCTGCTGCAGGGCCGTTTCGCCGTACAGTTCCCAGCCCCCGCTGCCGCAGATGCAGTGCTCCACCGGCAGCTTGCGGCCTTCCTGGGTGTTCAGATAGTTGCTGCGATGGGTGTCATAGGTAAACACCACCGGATCGCCCGCCCCGTGATAGGCCCGGATCTTGGCGGCAATGGGCAGATCCAGATGTTCCGCCCCGTCAAATCCCAGCGCTCCGTTTACAAAATCTTTCTGATAATCCACCACAACCAAAAGTTTGCTTCCGTCCATGGTAATGTTCTCCTTTCAGGTTTTCCGCGGTTTTTTCCGCGGCAATTCCGCGCAGGTGCGCCGCACCAGGGCGCACAGATGCTCCCTGTCCTCCAGATCTTCGATCCGCCAGCAGGGCTTGGCCCCTTCATAGGGCGCGGCAGGCTCCGGATGCTCCAGCAGCTCCACATTGGTTGCTGTCGGCTTGATAAACAGCTGATTATCACAGATGCAGCCGAAATAGACGCCGTCGCAGTACAGCCCAAATTCTCCGAACATTTTTTTGCAGCGGATTTCTCCCGCATCCCGCAGCTGATCGCAGAGGTAGTCCGCCATATCCTGGGTGGACGCCATGTCTCCGCCCCCTTCTCTTATGTTTTTCCCATTATAAACACTTTTTCGGAAAAAAGCTATATCTCTTGTCCCATCGTTTTTCCAAAAAAGCGGCAGATGCATAAAGCCTCTGCCGCTTTTTGGAAAATTTTTTATGACAGGCTTTGCGCAGCGCACAGCGCCCGGAACCGCCCAAAGATCCCGGCCCCGTCCGCCGCGCCGGTGCGGCGGCGGCCAAAGGCCTGCCGCTCCGGATGAAACTGCACCCCCCAAAGGGGCAGGCGCACATGCTCCACCGCCTCCACCAGGCCGTCCTCCGTCCACGCCGCGGCCCGCAGGCCGTTGGCCAGGCGGCCCACCGCCTGGTGGTGGGCCGAGGTCACCACAGCCCGGCCGCCATACAGCGGCGCCAGAAAAGAACCCGGCGCAATGCGGATCTCGTGGAGCTGATCCACGCCCTCCGCCTCCATATGGCGCGCTTTTTCAGCAATATCCTGGATCAAATCGCCCCCCAGGGCAATGTTGAGCAGCTGATGCCCCCGGCAGATACCGAGGATCGGTTTGCCCGCCGCGCAAAAACGGCGCACCAGTTCCAGCTCCTTCCGATCCCGATTCAGATCGATGTTGCGGCAAGCCCTGTTCCGCTGCCCGTACAGCCGGGGATCGCTGTCATAGCCCCCCGGCAGCAGCAGTCCGGCACAGCCGTCCCCCTGTTCCGTCAAAGCGCTCACCACCGGCGTCATACCGGCGGCCCGCAGCGCTTTGCAATAATTATCCAGCAAGGCGGGATCGCCATAGCGGTACAAAAACACAGGTACCGCAGCCCTCATTGCTCCACCCTGCCCTCGCTTTCGATCACATCTGCCTCTTCCGCCGCCTGCTCCGCGATCTCCTCCGCCGCTTCCTTCACTTTGCGGAATGTGCGCGTCAGCTGGAACAGAATAACCAAATCGGACACCCCGTCATAAATCAGCGCAACGCCCACCAGCATCAGCAGCGCGTTGATACTGGCAAAGGGATTCCAGATCACCACAGCACCCAGGGCCAGGGTAATCAGCGCGATCAGGCAGGCGGGCCACCAATGCCGCGACCCGCCGGAGCGCAGATTCAGCGCCCCCTGCAGATCGATCACGCCGTGAACGATCAGGATCGCACCCAGAATATATTGCAGAAATGCAATAATGAGATCCGGCGACGTCAGCAGCCAAAGGCCCGCGACGGCCAGCACCGCGCCCAGGATCAGGTCATATTGAAACACAGCGGCAGCGCCCTTGGATTTCATAAAATGGGAGGCCACATACACGCCCCCGGTGATCAGCAGGGCCGCGCCCAGCAGGCGGCAGATCCAGATACGGCTCAGCTCCGGCCAGACCAGCAGACAAACTCCCAGCCCAATAAAGCACAGGGCCGACAGCGTGCAGCTGACCCTGCGGCTGTTCAAAAAACCTTTCATACAACACACCTCAACTTCATAATCCATTTATATGCCCTTAGGCGATTGCTATTGTATCATATTCACTTCCCGGGCACAAGAACACCGCCTTTTCCTATCATGTAAAGGTTTTGCATGATCTTTGCATCATAATTCAGCATTTCGCCTAATTCTGTAATTATATTGTAATGTTTTTTCGTCACTTTTTGTGTTATAATGGGCCTGTAAACAAAGGCAAAGGAGCCTTCAGCGGCTCCGCCGGTAAAGGCTGGTGAATCCATGCAAATGCTGAATCTCCTGTACGGCATCCTGATCGCCGCCGGCATCATCGTGCCCCTGTTCAGCCTGCTGCTGGGCGGGCTGGATGCGCTGACCGCCGACCTGGAGCTGGGCGACGGGGAAGGCGTGATCCCCTTCAACTTCAACGCCCTGCTGTTTTCCCTGGTAGTGGTGGGCGCTGTGGGCCGGCTGTGCAACCACTATCTCCCGCCCCTTTTGGGCCTGGTGATCGCCCTGGCAGCAGGCGCCGGGGGCTATGTCCTCATCTACCGTTTCCTGATCCTGCCTTTGAAAAAAAACAATCCCCGGGCCATGAAAACGGACGATATCCTGTTCCAGGAAGTCACCGTGGTTACCCGCATCCCGGAAAACGGCACCGGAGAGGTGGAACTGCTGGACGCCTCCGGCAGCAAGATCACCTATCTGGCCCGCTATCAATACGCCGACTTTGAACAGCGCCGCCCCATTGATCCCGGCGCCAGCGTGAAAGTCCTCGATGCCGAGGACGGCATCCTCACCGTCGGCCGCATTTTCTGAACGCGTCCCCATCCGGCAGAACCGGAGCATCCCTAAATCCATCAGAAAAGAAAGGAAAGGTAGTCCTATGTTTGAACTTTTGACAAGTCCTATTTTCAAAACCGTGATCCTCATTCTGATTGCCCTGGCCATCATCATCTTCGTGGTGCTGAAAACCTGGAAAAAAGTCCCCAACGACCACGCGGCCGTCATCGTGGGCATCGGAAACCCCAAAGTCGTCACCGGCGGCGGCGTGTTTCTGATCCCTCTGCTGCAGCGCATGGACGTGATCACCCTGGAAACCCTGTCGCTGAATGTGAACATTCAGAATGTCAAAACCTCCCTGGGCGTTCCCATCAACGCCGACGGCTATGTGATTTTGAAGGTCAAGGCCGACGAATCCAATATCCTCACCGCCATGCAGATGTTCTACTGCAACGATGAAAACCGCACCAAAAACAAAATCACCGAGCAGGTGCAGAGCCTGTGCGAAGGCAAGCTCCGCGAGATCGTTTCTACTATGACCGTGGAAGAGATCTATGACGACCGTGAAAAATTCAGCGCCAGCGTCACGGAAATCGCCAGCAAGGCCCTCAGCGAGATCGGCCTGGAGCTGAAATCCTTCACCATCAACGATATCACCGACAACGACGACTACATCGTCTCCCTGGGCCGGGCCCAGATCGCCAAGGTCAAGGCCGAGGCCAGCATCGCAGAAGCGGAAGCCACTAAAATCCAGCAGATCCAGACCGCCGAGGCCCGCAAGCTGGGCGAGCAGGCCCGCCTGTCTGCCGAAACGGCCATCGCCGAATCGGAAAAGGATAAGGAACTGAAGCTCCAGGCCTTCCGCAAGGAGCAGGAAACCAAGCGCGCCGAGTCCGACGCCGCCTACCAGATTCAGGAAAACATCACCTCCAAAGATGTGACCTCCACCGAAATGGACGCCAATGTGCTGCGCGAACAGCGGGCCAAGGAAGTGACCGAGGCCCAGATCCAGGTGCAGATCGCCGCAGAGCAGAAAAACATTGAGCTGGCCCAGAAACGCGCCGCCCGCAAGGAAGCCGAACTGCAGGAAACCGTGGTGAAGCCCGCCGAAGCCGCCCAGAAGGAAACGGAACTGCGGGCCGAGGCCGCCAAGATCCAGGCCATCAAGGAAGCCCAGGCGGAAGCCGAGGCCAAGAAGCTGGACGCCGCGGCCGAAGCCGCCATGATCTCTCAGCGCGGCCAGGCCGAAGCCGAGGCCATCCGCGCCAAAGGCCAGGCCGAGGCCGAGGCCATCAAGGCCAAGGGTCTGGCAGAAGCAGAAGCCCTGGAGAAAAAGGCGGAAGCCCTGGCCAAGATGAACGAAGCCGGTAAGCTGCAGATGGTTATGGATATCCTGCCCGAATTTGCCCGGGCCATCGCAGATCCCATGAGCAAGATCGGCAATGTCACCGTCATCGGCGGCGGCAGCGACGGCAGCGGCGTGGACGCCATGACCCGCTCCGCCGTGGGGTCTCTGAAAGCCGTCACCGAGGCCGTGCGCGACACAGTGGGCTTTGATCTGACCCGGGTCATGGACGCCCAGACCATCGACGCCAAGGTCAAGCGCGATGTCACCATCAACGGCGGCGAGGGGATCGACGTCAATGTCCATTCCCAGGCCCCCGCTCCGGAAGCGAGCGCCGAATCGAATCCCTCCTGAGCAGGACCGGGGGCAGCCCATCCAGCTGCCCCCGGTTTTTTAATGAATGCCCGCCGCCATCTGCTGGCCCAGACATCCGCAAAAGCCCGGGGAGGCATGGATTTCCATGCCTCCCCGGGCTTTTCTGCACATCTTCACGAAAGCGCCGCCATCGCCTTTTTTGTCAGCGGGGTCCAGTCCACATCCACCACCTGCGCGCCGCCGATCAGGGTGTTCTCCCATTGTTCATAGGCCAGTCCGTCCACAGGGCTGCTGTTATCATACCCTTCCCCGGACATCACATAGTAAACCATCCCATCACCATCAACATCCGCATCCCGCGGAAATACCTGCCCGCCATGGCTCCGGGTCAGTGTGCAGTCCCAGGCATCTGCCATCCCCACAATTTGATAGGTATCCGTTCCCTCATCATATTGATACATGCTGTATGGCCAGAAGTTTTCTCCCGCCACGCCCTGGTTATGGGCCCACAGGGCCCGGATGATCCCGTTGTCATAAAATGTCAGCATCGGGTAGGCCGAAAACTCCTGATAAAGCGCGCCCGATTCATCGCTGCAATCATAAATATCAACGGTTTTTCCGGCAGTTGACGCCCCCTCATACCACACCATCAATTCCGCGCGCCCGTCCTGATCCATATCATATACGGCGAAGGCACATTCCGCTTCCCCCTTCGGATCATCGCATTCCCGTCCATCCGGGAGCACATGGTCATAATAAATCCCTTCCAACGCAGTCCGATAGGCCGCCATGCGCGCAGCATCCGCATCTCCCGCCAGGGCGCTCGCCCCCTCCCCCGGCGCGCCGCAGGCCAGCAGGGGGCAAAAAAGCATGGACAGCCCCACCAAACACAAACTTCTTTTCATCCCGCTTCGTCTCCTTTCCTGTTTTGCTCCAGCACCGTGAAATCAAAACTATCCGCCAATGCTTCCAGATCCGCCTCAAAAAAAGGGCCGGAGGAAAACACCGATCCCGCCGGCGTTTCTTTCCCCGCCAGCACATTTACGGTGACAAAGGCGTTTTCCAGATCTGCCAGGATCAGGCCCTTCTGTCCGCTCAGCGCCAGCGTTACCCCAACGCCGCAGGCAGTTTGATACTGCCACTGATGATATTCCGCCGCATCGCCGATATTCAGGGCAAGGTCGGTAAAGCTGCCCTTAACAACCCGCGTAAGCTGATAGTCTACCTTTCCATATCCCGCCAAATACGCGCAGTTGTCCAGGCCAAAGGTGCCGTCTTCATACAGATAGGCTCTAAAATCTTCGTGCCGCCAATTCATACAGTCGCCGCCAATGTGCTCACAAAAGGTCTGCCGGTCAGGACAATCGATCTGCTCTGTATGCAGCTTCAGATGATGCCGCGCAGCAATCTCTTCCAGCCGATCCGCCATCTCCTGGGTATAAACCAGATACTGGCCATACCGCTCTTCAAAGCCCGTGGGGCGATTGCCGACAGCGGCAATGATCGCTCCGTCGGCATCATAGCTGCTCAAAAACGCCTGCCATTCCGCCACAGCCTTGCCCTCCGGCGTATTCAGATAACCTGCCATGCTGATCAGATCCACAGCTTCGGCAGGCTCTTCTCCCTTTCCCGGAGCGGCCTGGCCGGCCATCTGCCGCTCCGGCAGCATAATCTGCTGCAAATTCAGCCAGTTTTCAGCCACAGCCACCGTGGACAGGCCAACCAGCAGCACCGCCGCCAGCAGCATGATCCTTCCACGCCGCCGCCTGCCCGGCTTTTTCTGAAAAAACGCCTCGTCTATCACCACAGAGGAATGCACTTTTGAAAAGGTTTTGCGATACAGTTCTTTTTCACTCATATGCTTCCGCCTCCTGCAATTTCTGTTTCAAAAGATTCCTGGCCCGAAACAGCCGGGTCGTCACCGCCGACTCCCGCAGTTCCAGCAGCTCTGCGATCCGGCGCACAGAGCAGTCCTCATAATAAAACAGATACAGCACCGTGCGATATTTCTCCGGCAGCGCCATAACAACGGAAAACAGCGCGCTCTCCTCCCGATCATCAAACGACACCGCCTGGCACAATTCTTCCAATGGCACCCGCCGCTTCCTCCAGGGGCTGCGCAGGGTGTTTTTGCACAGGTTTATGGTCACCCGGATCAGCCAGGCCCGCACATGTTCCTCGCTTTCAAAGGCATCCTCCGCCAGGTAAAGCTTCATCAGCACATCCTGCACAGTGTCTTCCGCATCCTGAATACTGCCGTAATAATTCAGCGCAATGCGGAACACCATGTCCTGATATTGCTGCGCCCTCCGGCAAAACACATCCCGGTCCACCAAATCCCCCCTTGCCCCGGCGTTGAAAACCGCTTTTATATAAAATACATGACAGCCCGCCCTTTTGTCACAGTTTTTGAGGCTTTTTTCAAAAAATAAAACAACGGAGACGCCCGTGGGCATCTCCGCTGTTCTTATGATTCTTCCCGGGCCGTTGCTGCGGCCGCATCTTCCCCGTCCGGATTCAGTGTCAGTTTGGGGCCTTTGGACGCACCGACGGCGCTCACCTTGAAGTCCGACGCACCCATGGCGCTGTCGCGCTTCATCATGTTGTTCATCACGTCGATATCGCTTTGGATATCCATGGCTTCGGCGGCATACAGGGCGTCCAGCTGGCGCTCAAAGCCGCAGATGATATTGTCCATGGTCTCCTCGATTTTCTCCTTGGCCATGCGCAGGTTTTCCCCGTTCACGCCGGCAGCTTCAAACTCCGCATAGGAATCCAGCAGCTTTTGGGTCGTAGGCAGATAATATTCCAGGAACGTGCGCACCTGTTTTTCCTTTTTGCTGTCCTTTTCGATCACCCGGAAGATCTGAGCGGTGATCTCCTCCAGCCGGTCAATTTTAGAGGACAGGCCTTCGTCGGCAATCCGGTCGTTAGCCCGGCGGATATCCCGCAGCACGCCGGTATAGCCTTCCTCCGCTTCCTTGGGCGTGGCGGCTTCGGCGCGTTTTTGCGCCGCCGTATTTTCCGCCGCCGTCCGGCTGCGGAAGAAATACCCCAAACTCAGATCCAGATAAGCCGTGGGGCCGAAATACCCCTTTTCCAGCATATGATCCAAGTCATCGATGACTTTCTTTTCGCTCCGGCCGGTGGTCTCCGCCAGCTGGCGGAAGGAAACGGAGGCCGCATTGCCCATGATCGCCAGATAATTACTGTACCGCTTGACGGCCCGATCCATGGAAATGCCCTTGCCCAGCATCAAACCGCCCGCACCGATCACAGCGATCTCCCGGAGCAGCGCCATCACATCCCACTGGTAGATCGGCGGATAAAAGATCATATCCGTTACCGTGCCAAAGGCCGAAAAGGAGGCAAACACCAGCAGCACCGCGCCCACGACCTTCAGCGCCATGCGGCTGCCCCGCTTCATAGAGGGCGTTTTTGCCATGCGCTGGGAAAAATTCTGCTGCTTGTTCGGAACAGTCTTCGCCTCTCCCGGCGCGCTCCAGCCCGGCGGAACCGCACCCTGGCCGCTCTGGCGGCGCGCAGGCGTTTTGCTCTTGCTGTCGGTCAGCTTGCGGATCAGCAGGAACAGGCCTAGCGGCCAAAAAACAGCAAAGCAGACAATGATCAGAACCCAGGACAGCACATCGCTTTCCGTCTGCTTTTTTCCGCTGGGGGTGTCGTCCGGCGTATTGTGCCCATAATCATAACTGCTCACTGCTTAGGCCCTCCCTTTTTCTTGTGCAGCTTCCGTTTGTTGCCCTGCTCATCCATAATATAGGTATTCTCCAGCTGGGCCTGCAAATTCATGCGCACCGCCGCCACATATTCCTGCCGCAGCTGGGCGCGCTCCTGCACTTCCGCTTCCGTCAGCCCTTCGGGCGACTTCGCTTTTCGCGCCAGCGCATTGATGCGCTGGATCTTTTCTTCATCGATCATGGCGTTCTCCTTTATTGATACCGCTCCAGGCGAATGGTGATCCGGCCCTTTTTGCTCAGGCCGCTCACTTCCGCCAGCGTACATTTTCCAAATCCCCGGGCCGTAAACACATCTCCCTGGGCGCACAGGCGGTCCGGCTTTTCGCACCCCCGCCAGTTGACCTCCACCCGGCCGGCGCGGATCAGATCCGCCGCCTTGGTGCGGCTGATGCGGAAGGCCGAGGAAAGCACGCTGTCCAGCCGCAGCGCTGCCACCGTATCCCGGATCTCCTGCCGCTTCTGCTCCGGCAGGTGCAGATTTTCCAGGGACACCGGAGCCACCTTCAGCCGGACACGGCCTGCGCCGGTATAATTTTGCAGCACAAAGGGCAGGATCTCCCGCTTCAGCAGGATATCGCAGCCCCCCTCCGTCACCAGGATGTCGCCCACCATGTCCCGGCGGATGCCCAATCCCATCAGGCTGCCGAGAAAATCCCGGTGCGTGGGCCGATCCTCCGGCCGGTAGGTGCAGCGCACCGCACAAAGCGGATAGTCCTCTTCCTGCGCATACAGGGCCGCATCCAGATAGTCCGGCAGAAACAGGGCGATCCGGCGCTCCGCCTCCCCGTAGCCGCCGGAAAAGGAAACTTCCTCCCCCGCGCCCAGGCGCAGCAGCAATTCCCGGGCCAGGCTCTGTTCCTGGGGCGTAAGGAACTGTGTGTCGGCAGGGATATTCCGCCTGCGGCAGCGCTCCCACCGATCCAGCAGGTGGGCCAGCGTCAGGCGCTCTGCCTCGTCCGCCGTGATTTTTCGCAACAGCTCGTTTTTTTTCAAAAAAGTTCCTCCCACCGGCTGCACCGTTTTTCTGTATACAAAATCATAGCATATTTCCCTGCGGTAAACAACAAGAAATCCCGCCCAATCGAGCGGGATTTCTTAAAATTTCATTATTTCACACGAACAATACACTTGGCCGTGTGCCCATCCCAGGAGGCGGTAATGGTCGTCGTTCCGGCAGAAACAGCGGTCACCTTTCCGCTGCCGTCCACCGTGGCCACCGCGCTGTTGGCCGTCGACCAGGTCACGCTGGTGGTATTGCCCTGTGCCTTCAGCACAAAAGTTTCGCCCGCGGACAAGGTCATATCCTCCCGGTTCAGCGTAACGGAAGCCGCCGCAGCGCCGCCGTCGCCGGTATTGGTCGAGGCAGTGCCGTTGCTCTTCACCCGCACAACGCACACAGCGCTGTCGCTGCCGCGTTTGACGGTGATTTCCGTGGTACCCTTCTTCACGCCCGTAACCACGCCGGAGGCGTTGACCGTGGCCACCGAGGGATCCTTGCTGCTATAAGTCACATTGCCGCTGCCGCTGCGGGCAGACAGAGTAAATTTCTCATCCCCGGCGATGGACACATCCTCATGGGACAGGGTCAGCGTGCCGGTAACAGCGGGAGGATCCTGCGTCTCCGGCTGTCCCTCATCCGGGGGATCCTGCTGATCCGGTTCGCTGCCGTCCGGCTCCTGCACATCCGGCTCCGTGCCCTCATCGGGGTCTACAAAGTCGGGATCGCCCGGTTTCGGATCGCCCTCGCTCATCATGGAGGATGCGGAGGACGCGGGATCGTCATTCCCGCCGATCAGATTGCCGATGGGCCCGCGGAACAGATACAGCAAACAGGCAATGATGATGGCGGTCAGGATCACCAGAACCACTTTGAACCAGGGGCTGCCCCGGTCATCGTCATCATAATCGTCATAGCCGTTGCCATAATCGTCATCATAGCGCTCGTCGTAATCGTCATAGTCGTCGTACGCCTCGTCCCGGCGGCTGCGGCGGCCCCGGTACTCCCGTTCCTCTTCCCGGTATTCCCGCTCCGGAGCGCTGCGGCGGGGGCGGTATTCCTCCTCGTCTGCGCTGCGGCGGGGGCGATACGCTTCCTCCTCCATACCGCGGCGGGGGCGGTAGCTTTCCTCGTCATACACAGGACGTGCGGTCTCCTCCTCGTAGTCCCGCCGCGCCAGGCGGCGGCCGCCCCCTTCATATCGCTTGGGCTGCTTTGCCCGGCGGGGGTTGAGCTCCTCCTCGCAAAAGGGGCAGCGTTTATAAGTATCGGCGAATTTTTCGCCGCAAACAGGGCATTTTTTCAATCCCATGCGGAAACATCCTCTCTCCCATGGCCAGCCATCGACCCGGTATTTTATCTACATGATATCGACTTTCCTCCAGACCGTCAAGTCCAAAAAATGACTTTTTTCGCCCGGAATTGCCCAAAGTTTACCCGCCCGCTGCATCACAGTTGTATCTTTTCGCAAGTAATGAAGTCCTCTCTTGCTTTTGATCCCATTTGGGGGCTATACTAAATACAAACCGTTTTCGTTTGCTTTGAAAGGATGGATGCGCTGTATGCGTAAAACAAAAATCGTTTGCACCCTCGGCCCCGCCAGCTGTAATGAAGCGACGCTGTCCGCCCTGCTGTGCGGCGGCATGGATGCCGCCCGCTTTAATTTTTCCCATGGCACCCACGAGTCCCAGCGCGCCATGCTGGAACAGCTCCGCGACGCCTGCCGCCGGGAGCACCGGATCGTCGCCACGATCCTGGATACCAAGGGCCCCGAAATCCGCATCGGCACCTTTCCCAACGGGCCTGTCACCCTCCGGGAAGGCAGCAGCTTCACCTTAACGCCCAAGGCCGTTCCCGGCAGCGAAAGCCGGGTGTCCATCACCTACCCCGATCTGGCCGGCGACCTGTACCCCGGCGACCGCATCCTTATCGACGACGGCCTGATCGAGCTGCGGGTGGAAAGCCTGTCCGGCGGCGACGTGGCCTGCACCGTGCTCACCGGCGGCCCCCTGAGCGACAACAAGAGCATCAATGTGCCCGATGTAAACATCTCCCTGCCGGGCCTGACCTCCCGGGACCGCAGCGACATCAAGTTCGCCGTGGAAGAGGATTTTGACTATATCGCCGTCTCCTTTGTGCGCAGCGCCCAGGATATCCTGGCCATCCGCGAGCTGCTAAAAACCTTTGGCAACACGGATATCCGCCTGATCGCCAAGATCGAAAACCGCGAAGGCGTCAACCACCTCGACGAAATCATCGCCGCTGCCGACGGCATTATGGTGGCCCGGGGCGACTTGGGCGTGGAGATCCCCATGGAGGAAATCCCTTTCCTGCAAAAAGAGATGATCCGCAAGGGCGTGCTGGCCGGAAAGCCGGTGATCGTGGCCACCCAGATGCTGGACTCCATGATCCGCAACCCCCGCCCCACCCGGGCGGAAGTCAGCGACATCGCCAACGCCGTGTATGACTACGCTTCCTGCGTGATGCTTTCCGGCGAAACAGCCTCCGGCAAATATCCCGTGGAAGCCCTGGCCACCATGGCCCGCACCGTGGAGGAGGCCGAGCGCCACATCGATTATCACAAGCGCTTCCGCGAAGAACGCTTCTCCATCGACGATTCCATCACCAACGCTATCAGCCACGCCAGCTGTGCCGCTGCCTTTGATTTGAAAGCCGACGCCATCATCACGGTGACCCATGCCGGCCTGACCGCCCGCATGCTCTCCCGCTTCAAGCCCAGCTGCCCCATCTGCGCCGCCACGGTGTCGGAAAAGGTCTGCCGCCAGCTGCGCCTTTCCTGGGGCGTTTACCCCACCATGACCCATTCCGTTTCCAACACGGATGAACTCTTTGCCGCCGCCGTGGAGGCCTGCAAAAAGGCCGGTTATGTGCACGACGGGGATTTGTCCGTGATCACCGCCGGCGTGCCCATCGGCCGCAGCGGCACCACAAACCTGCTTAAAGTTGAGGTTATCTGACTCTCCTTTTTGATAAAAAAGCCGGAGCACATGAATGTGCTCCGGTTTTTTTGTGTTTGGAAACGCCCCGCTGTCACGGTTGCCCCCTCAAATCCCCAGGGCGCCGAACAGGATTCCCGCCGCCGCCGAAAGGCCGATAAACACAATGGGGTGCAGCTTTTTGGTGGGCTTGACCCACCGGGTCAGCACCAGGATCACCCCCGCCAGGGCAATATATTTCCACTGAAATATCTCCGCCAAAGGCGCGCTCAGATCCAGCAGCGCCAGGCTGACCACAGACAGCCCCGCCGCTGCGATCAAGCCGCAGGAGGCGGGCCGCAGGCCGTAAAACACTGCATCCACCGTGCGGTTGGTGCGGAACTTCGCCAAAAAGCGGGCCACGATCAAAATTACCAGAATCGACGGCGTGATCAGGCCCAAAGTGGCAATCACCGCCCCCGGCACGCCGCCCACAGTATATCCCACATAGGTGGCCATATTCACCCCCATGGGCCCCGGCGTGGACTCCGACACGGCGATCATATCCGCCAGCTGCCCGTGGGTAAACCAGCCGGTGCTGTCGGAAATATGATACAGAAAGGGAATGGTGGCCAGGCCGCCGCCCACGGCGAACAATCCCGTGCGGAAAAACTCCAAAAACAGGCGCAGATAGATCATTGAGCCCGCTCCTTTCTGCTTTTCCCATCCAGTCCCAGCATCCGGACAAGCACGCCCAGGCCGCCCGCCGCCACCACAAACACCACCGGCGACAGATCACTCACCGCCGAGGCCAGCAGTACCGCCGCAAAAATCAGAAAGGTGGGCAAATCCACCACATCCGTTTTGAACAGCTTCAGCACTGCGTTGAAAATCAGCACACACACGCAGGCCCGGATGCCGCCGAAGGCATCCTGCACGATTTTCAGATCCGCAAAGTTGGACAGGGCGGCGGCGATGACCGTAATGATAACGAGGCAAGGGAACACCTGGCCCAGCGTCGCCACCACAGCGCCGGGAACGCCCGCCTCCTTCCGCCCCACAAAGGTGGCCACATTCACCGCAATGATCCCCGGCGTGCACTGGCCGATGGCATAGTAATCCGCCATCTCATCCTCCGTGGCCCAGCCGTGATTTTCCACGATCTCCCGCTGCAAAATCGGGAGCATGGCATAACCGCCGCCGAATGTCATGGCCCCCACCCGGGCGAAGGTCCAGAACAATTCCCATAATTTACTTGCCATAGCCCTCTCCTTTATACATAGCCGTACAGGCCCCGCACGGACACTTCGCCGCTGCGCACAACTTCCTCCGTTCCGTCTGCCCGGCGCACAACCAGGCCGAAGCTCTCGTCAATATCCACCGCTTCTCCGGTGCGTTCTGCGCCGCTGCCCAGAATCCGCACCTGTCTGCCCAGCGTCACGCAGTCCGCCCGGTATTGGGTCAGATCGCCGGATAAATCGCCGCCCAGGCGGCCATAAAGGGCGTCCAGTTCCTCGATCAGGGCCGCCGCCAGGGCAGCGCGGCAAACCGGCGCGCCCAGCGCCATTCGCAGCGACACCGCCATTTCCGCCACCTCTTCTGCAAAGTCCTCCGGCTCCTGATTGGCGTTGAGGCCAATGCCGATCACCACATACTGCAGCGCGCCGCTCTCGCCCTCTATCCCCATTTCCGTCAGGATCCCCGCCAACTTTTTACCGTTCAGGATCAGATCGTTGGTCCACTTGATGCCGGGCCGCACACCGCACACCCGCTCCACGGCATTGCACGCCGCCACCGCCGCCAGGGCCGTGATGTTCAGCACATCGGCCGGGGCAGCCTGGGGGCGGAGCAGCGCCGTCAAATACAAGCCTTTGTCCGGCGGCGACTGAAAACTACGCCCGCTGCGTCCCCTTCCTCCGGTTTGTTCGTTGGCAATGACCACCAGCCCGTCTGCGCCCCCCTCCAGGGCCGCCTGCTTCGCATAGGTATTGGTGGAGTCGATCTGTTCAAAATAGGAAATGTGCTGCCCCACCACCCTGGTGGTAATGCGGGCCCCCACATTTTCCGCAGTGGCCCGATCCGGCGAGGCCACCAGGCGATAGCCCAGCTTGGTTTTCGATTCGATCTCATACCCCTCTTTTCGCAGCCCATCGATGGATTTCCAGATGGCTGCCCGAGTGATCCCCATTTCTTCGCTGATCTGCTCGCCGGACACAAAGGTGCCCTTGTTCTCCTGTAATAATTTTAATATAGTACGACGGCTCATGATCCCGCCTCCTGTCCTCTCAATTCTATGGCCAGTGTAGCACCTCTCCGCCATATTGTAAACTTATTTTTTATTTTTGGTTGACAATTTCGTAAAACAAGCGTATGCTAATGTAAACTCATTTCAGCCAGGAGGTTTACAATATGGCAACTGCCCTGTCCTCTTCCAAAACGAAATGGCTGGTGCTCACCGCCTTGTTTGCGGCCCTCACCGCCGTCGGCGCGTTTCTGCGCATCCCCACGCCCTGGTCCTCTTTCACATTGCAGATCTTCTTTGTTTTCATGGCAGGAATCCTGCTGGGCCCCAAGTGGGGCGCCCTGTCCCAGCTGGTCTATGTGGTTCTGGGGCTGGCCGGGCTGCCCATTTTCACCGCCGGGGGCGGCCTGGGCTATGTGCTCCAGCCCACCTTCGGGTTTCTGCTCTCCTACATTCCCGCCGCCTTTGTAACGGGGCTGGCCGCCAGGGGCAATCCCACCAAAAAGCGCATGGCCGCAGCCTGCCTGGCGGGCCTGGCCGTGATCTATCTCGTGGGCCTGCCCTATATGGCGCTGGTCCTCAATGTCTATCTCGGCAAGGGCCTGGATCTGGTGGCCATCCTCTGGGCGGGCATGCTCCCCTTCCTGCCCTGGGATGCCATCAAGCTGATCGCCGCAGTTTTTCTGGCCGGGAAGCTGGTACCATTGCTGCAAAAGCAGTCCTGACCTCTCCCCCAGCGCGCAAAAATGTGCTCCGCAAAAGCGGAGCACATTTTTTAATTCTGCTCGTGTTTGCTTTGTTGATAAGCCAGCATGGCCTGGTGCTCCTGGTACAGCTCAAAGAAAAGCTGGGGTGCGGTCCAGTCCTTATTGGTAGCCGTCAAAGACGCCTTATAGGGGATATACAGCCCCGCCTTGCGCAGCGCCATAAGCACCTGCTGAATGCCGGCATCCGTCAGGCCGCACAGCACCAGCACTTCCTCCGTCAGCTCTGCGGATTCCAGGCCTTCCTGGGGCGCCGCTTCCAGCCCCACCAGGGTGCCGATGGGGGTATTCCAGTCCGCCTCGTCCACCACCTTGCAAGCAATGTGCAGGGGCAGCAGGGCCTTGCGCAGCGCGCTCAGCCGCTCCGCGTCTTCAAAGTGAAATAACAGGATCTGCTCTTTCATCATCCGATCCCTCCTTGGCTGATATGATATCACATCTCCGGTTTCATCGTCAACGGCGCATTGCAAAACCGCCCAAAAGGGGGTACAATATCCGTGATTCTTTTACAGTTCATTGCCAATTGCGAGGTCCTTTTTCTTGAAACAAAAACACACTGCCATCCTGTATATTTTGCTGGCCGCCCTGTTCTTTTCCGGAATGACGGCCTTTGTGCACCTGGCCGGAGATCTGCCCACGCCCCAAAAAGCCCTGTTCCGCAATCTGCCGGCCTTGGTCATCGCCTTTATCGCCCTAAAGCGGCAGGGGCTATCGCTGAAAGTCACCCCCGGCAACGGCAGAAGCATGCTGCTGCGCTGTTTCTTCGGCACCACCGGCCTGCTGTGTAATTTTTACGCCATCGACCACCTGGTGCTGTCCGACGCCAATATGCTCAACAAGCTCAGCCCCTTTTTTGCCGTCATTTTTTCTTACTTCATTTTGAAAGAACGCATCAAGCCCGCCCAGGCCGCCGGATTACTGGCCGCTTTCGCCGGAGCGCTGCTGATCATCAAGCCCTCTTTCTTCCACATGGAGTATGTGCCCGCCCTGATCGGCGCGCTGGGCGGCCTGGGCGCCGGTGCGGCATACACCTATGTGCGTAAAATGGGGCTGAACGGCGAAACCGGCACCCGCATCGTGTTCTATTTCTCCCTGTTTTCCTGCGCCGTCACTCTGCCCATGTTCCTGGCCGCCGGCCAGCCCATGACCCCGGTCCAATTTCTGATCCTGCTGGCCGCCGGTCTTTGCGGCGCGGGGGGACAATTTTCCATCACCCGGGCATACTATTATGCCCCCGCCCGGGAGATCTCTGTGTATGATTACTGCCAGGTGCTGTTTGCCGCCCTGTGGGGCTTTTTCCTCTTCGGGCAGGTGCCGGATCTTATGAGCCTGCTGGGCTATGCAGTGATCACCGGCGCAGCGATTTTGATGTATCTGTACAACAACCGCCTTTGGCTCTTCCGTGCCAAAGCCGGGGGGCCGCTTTCTTAAGAAAGTGTTAAAGACTTACCCCCTTTGTTTTTAACCCACACCATGATATGCTGAACATTGAAGGAAAAGGGAGGAACGTTCCAACATGTACAATATTTTGATCTGCGACGACGAGCAGGACATTGTGTCCGCGCTGCGCATTTATCTGTCCGCCGAGGGGTATCGTATTTTCGAGGCCCACACCGGCAAAGAAGCCCTGAAAATCGCAGGGGAGCAGGAGCTCCATCTGGTGCTGATGGACATTATGATGCCGGAGATGGACGGCATCTCTGCCACTGCCAAACTGCGGGAAGAATCCAATATCCCCGTGATCCTGCTGACGGCCAAAAGCGAAGACAGCGACAAGATCCTGGGCCTGAACATCGGCGCCGACGACTATATCACCAAGCCCTTCAACCCCGCGGAAGTGGTGGCCCGGGTGCGCTCCCAGCTGCGGCGCTATACCAATCTGGGCGGCATGGTCAAGCAGGAATCCCGCTTTGTGATCGGCTCCATCGAGCTGGACGACGCCGAGAAAACCGTCACCGTGGACGGCGAGCCCGTTTCCCTTACACCGCTGGAATACAACATTCTCCGGCTGCTGATGGAAAATCCCGGCCGGGTCTTTTCCTCCGCCGAGATCTATGAAAAAGTGTGGAAAGATGTGGCTTTGGGCAACGAAAGCACCGTGGCCGTTCACATCCGCCATCTGCGGGAAAAAATCGAGATCGACCCCGCCAACCCCCGCTATCTGAAAGTCGTGTGGGGCCAGGGTTATAAAATGGAAAAAGATAAAGGGGTTGCCCGCCTATGATAAAACGATTTTTGACCAATACCGCGGCCAAATTTCTTGCCTTCTGTTTGGCGGCGCTGCTGTCCGTGATCTCCATTTTAATGGCCTTTGCCACTATGAATTTCGCCGAACAGGGCTGCATCCCCGGCCAGCGCTACGAAGACAGCTATTCCTACCACATTTTACTGTCGGACTATCTGATGACGGCAGCAAACCTGTACCGCATGCAGGGCGAGGATCTGTCTGCCTCCGACCTTCCCTTTGTGGAGCAGCAGGAACGCCAGTCCCACCGCGACCGGCTGGAAGCATCCCTAGCGGGGCAGGATAGTAATTTCCGCTTTGAAGTCCGCACTGCGGACGGAAAGGCCACCCTGTATTCCAATTTTTTGGAAGAAGAAAGCTTTGAGATCCTGGGGATAACGCCCCAGTATGCCACCGTGCAGGATAACAAGCTGACCATCAACTTTGCCAACGGTTTATCCGACTATTTTTTTGCCAGCGGCGACCACCTCTTTCACAGTACCTCCGGTTACAGCGACGGATATGCCGCCGAGATGTACCACAGCGTCTATCTGTTCTCCGACGAATACTGGGAAGCGCCGCAGAACGACAGTGTGTATGAAACGCTGTCCTCCTCCAGCGCCAAATCCTATGTGCTGTGCTGGGGCATCGTGCCAGATTATCCCGTAGACGACGCCCTGGCCCAGATCAGCACCTGGTATTTCAGCATGCAGGATCTGCTTCCCGGATATATTTTTCTCTCCGTGCTCTGCGGCGTTCTGGCCGTGATCCTGCTGGTCTTTGTCTGCCGCGGTGCGGGCCGCCGCCGCAATGTGGACGGCGTGGTGCTGCGGCTGATCAACCGTATTCCCTACGAAGTGCTCCTGGCGCTGCTGTTCACGGCAGGCGCCATCGGTTTGATGATCGCAGAGGAGCTGACCTTCTACACAGAAGACGTCTCCGTCAGGATCTTCACCATCGGCGCCTATTGCAGCTATCTCTGCGTGCTTTTGGAGGTGTGTATTGTGACAACCACTGTACGGCTGAAAGGCCGCGCTTTTTGGCGGCACACCCTATTGGGCCGCCTGATTCGCCTCGGTTCCCGCTTTACCCGCCTGTGTTCCGATCTGGTCAACCACATGGATCTGACCTGGAAATTCGTACTTTCCTATGTGGCCTATGAATTTGTGTCCCTGGTGCTGTTCCTGCCGTCAAATACGCCGGGCGTCTTTTTCCTGCTGGCCATCGTCAACTTTTTTATCCTGCTGTGGTGCTGCCGCTGGGCCATCAAGTTCAGCGCTGTGCGGGACGGCGCGACAGAACTGGCCCAGGGGAATCTGGAATACCGGATCGACACCCGCCGCCTGCCCATCACCCTGAAAGACCACGCCGAAGCCCTGAACCATATTTCCGACGGCATGGCCGCCGCCCTGGACGAACAGATGAAAAGCGAACGGCTGAAAAGCGAACTGATTACCAATGTGTCCCACGACATCAAAACGCCGCTCACCTCCATCATCAATTATGTGGATCTGATCAAGGCCGAACCCGTGGACAATCCCAAAGTGCAGGAATACATCGCCGTGCTGGACCGCCAGAGCGCCCGGTTGAAAAAACTGACCTGCGACCTGGTGGACGCCTCCAAGGCTTCCTCCGGCGCCATGCCCGTCCATCCGGAGGATCTGGACGTCTGCGAACTGCTGCAGCAGGCCGTGGGCGAATACAGCGAGCGGCTCGGCGCCAGCCAGCTGACCCCCGTGTTTTCCCTGCCCGAAGAGGCGGTGCTGATCCGGGCCGACGGCGCGCTGCTGTGGCGCGTGATCGATAACCTGCTGAGCAATGCCTGCAAATACGCCCTGCCGGGCACCCGGCTGTATATCAGCATGGAACGCAGCGGCGGGCAAATGACCGTGCAGATGAAAAACGTATCCCGGGCCCCCCTGAACATTCCCGCCGACGAGCTGATGGAGCGCTTTGTGCGGGGAGACAGCTCCCGCAACAGCGAAGGCAGCGGCCTGGGCCTGTCCATTGCCCAAAGCCTGACGGAACTGATGGGCGGCGGATTCCATCTGGAGATCGACGGCGACCTGTTCAAAGCCCAGTTCTCCTTCCCCCTGATCACCGCAGAACCCCTTTTCTGAGCTGCAAAAACCCCGGCGTCCTTTGAACTGAACCAGTAAAAACGGACAGTGACAAAATACCCCCTGATGTAGGAA
>CALDMR010000114.1 GCA_937915065.1 uncultured Clostridia bacterium | reverse complement strand
TGAGCGGGTCTTCGGCAAAGCCGTCGCAAACATTATAGATCAGCAGGCACATTTCCTGGCGGGTAATATAATGATCGGGATAGAAGTTGCCGTGGGTGCCGCCGGAAGCAAGACCTTGCTGTTTCAAAGAGGCCAGGTAGGGCGTGTACCAGCAATCACCGGCATCGGCAAAGTTATCGCCGCCTTCGGTGGGAGCAATGTCCAGCACACGGCAAAGCATGGCTGCAAACTGGGCCCGCGTGACAGGACGGCTGGGCAAAAAGCCGGAGCTGCTGCCGATGTTTTCCAGGATTCCCTGTTGGGCCAGGGTGTTTACTGCGTTGGCATACCAGGCGTCGTTGGATACATCGTTGAAATAGCGGCTGTGCTTGATGGGCACTTTACCCAGATACTGCCACTCATCCCGCTCTACATCTGTTTTCGGTTCGTTGCCCTGGGTCCACCAAAGGGCTTTGAAATAACAGCCCTGGTAAACGACAATGTCCCCGGCAGTGTAGATTGCCTTGGGCGTCCAGTTGGGATAAATGGTTTCCACCGGCTGGGGCGCGGCGGCGGTTTCGTCTGAAGAAGGTTCCTGGGCGGTGGTTCCGCAGCCGGCGCAGGAAACGGCCAGCACGGCAGCCAGCGCGCAGGCAAAAATGCGGCGCGTCATAGGGATCACCTCGCATTTCAGTATAAACGATTTGAACATAAAAGGAAAGAGGGGAAAAGGAAACGGCCTCCCGCGGCTGCGGGAGGCAGTGAATTCGTCAGGCAGTGGTTATTGCTGGCGGAAGCGGGAGAGAAATTCGATCATGCGGGGGTTGTTGGGGTGTTCAAATACCTGCTCCGGGGTGCCTTCTTCGCCGATCACACCGTCGGACATAAAGACCACGTGATTCGACACATCCCGGGCGAAGGCCATTTCGTGGGTGACCACCAGCATGGTCATACCCTCGTTGGCCAAAGCCTGCATGACGGAGAGCACTTCGCTGACCATCTCCGGATCCAGGGCAGAAGTGGGCTCATCAAACAGCAGCACTTCGGGATCCATGGCCAAGGCCCGGGCGATGGCTACGCGCTGCTTTTGGCCGCCGGAAAGCTGACGGGGCCGTGCATTGATATAGGGGGCCATGCCCACCTTTTCC
>CALDMR010000113.1 GCA_937915065.1 uncultured Clostridia bacterium | reverse complement strand
TGACCTTGGACAGCAGGGAAGCCAGCTTCATTTCCTCAAACATGCTGTGGTTGTCGTTGCTGCTCATGCCGTCGGTGCCCAGGGCCACATTCAGCCCCGCGCCGATCATCTGCTCCACCGGCGCCGCGCCGGAGGCCAGCTTCATATTGGACGCCGGGTTGTGCACCACCGTCACGCCGTGGCGGCGCAGGATCTCCCAGTCCTCGGGGCTGGTCCAAACGCAGTGGGCCGCAATGGCCGGCGTATCCCACAGGCCGTATTTTTCAAACACCGCCGCCGGCGTCATGCCGTGGCGCTGGATGCAGGCCACCTGCTCGCTCTTGGTTTCGGACAGATGGACATGCATCTGCAAATCATGCTTGTGGGCAAAGTCCGCCATCCAGGTCCAGAGCTTGCCGTTGGAGGTATACTCCCCGTGGATGCAGGCGTCAATTTTGATCTGCCCCTCGTTGTAGTTGTGCCACTTTTCCGTCAGGGCCCGGGTCTCCATGCAGGCAGGATAGGTCTCGGGGTCAAAATCCTCGGTAAACACCGTGGCGCCCCGCGCAATGTTGGCGCTGATGCCGCTCTTGACCACCTCTTCGATGATGTCGTCGCAGAAGTAATACATGTCCGACACCGAGGTGATGCCGGAGGCAATGGCCTCGGCCAGGGACAGGGCCGTGCCCGCCCGGACAGCCCGGCTGTCCAGCTTGGCCTCCACGGGGAAAATGTAATCATTGAGCCAGGTCTGCAGGTCGTGGCCCCCGGCATAGCCCCGCATCAGGGACATGGTCAGGTGGGTGTGGGCATCCACAAAGCCGGGCATCAGCACCTTTCCCGTGCCGTTGATCTCCCGGCCCGCCGGCTCCTGGGGGCGCACAGGGCCTACATAGGCGATCTCCCGGCCCTTGACCAGCACATAGGCGTCCTGCAATACGGTGTTGGCCTCGTCCATGCACAGCACCGTAACATGGGAAAACAGGGTATTCATAGCGTTCCTTCTTTCATCATTTTCGATCACAGGCTTTCCAGACAGGCGCGCACCAGGGCAGAGAACCGTCCCTTGGCCTGCTCCGCCGCTTCCAGCACCTCCTGCTCGCTGAGGGGGCGGTCCAGAATGCCCGCCGCCATATTGGCGCACAGGGTGAAGCCCAGCACCTTCATGCCGCAGTGGTTTGCGGTGATGACCTCGGGCACGGTGCTCATGCCCGCCGCGTCGGCGCCCAGAATCCGGGCGGCGCGGATCTCCGCCGGCGTTTCAAACTGGGGGCCGGGAAAAAACATATACACGCCCTCCCGCAGGGTCTGATTCAGCTTGGCCGCCGCCGTGCGGGCCGTATTCTGCAGTCCCATGTCGTAGGCGTGGGTCATATCCGGAAAACGCGGGCCGAAGCCGTCCAGATTCGGCCCCGTCAGCGGACTGCCGGCAAAGAGCTTGATATGGTCGGTGATCAGCATGATATCCCCGGGGCGGAAGTCCTCCCGGACGGCGCCGGCGGCATTGGTGACGATCATCGTCTCCGCCCCCAGCATGCGGGCCACCCGCACGGCATAGGATGCCTCTTCCATGGTATAGCCCTCATAAGTATGCATGCGCCCCTGCATGATGGCCACCCGCCTGCCGCTGAGGGTGCCGAACACGAAGCGCCCCTTATGGCCAGGGGCGGTGGAGTGCTTAAAATAGGGAATATCCGCATAATCCACGCAGGTCGGATGCTCCACCTCGTCGCCCAGGAAGCCCAGGCCCGAGCCCAGGATCATCAGCACTTCCGGGACAAATCCGCCCAGGCGGCCGCGCAGGTATTCCGCGCTGGCACAATATTCCTGATAGCCCCCACCCTGGGAAATGCCGAAATTGTCGCGCACCGCGTCCACCGCTTCCGCGGCGGCCCGGCCCAGCTGCTGGGCCCCGTCCACAGCCCGCTCCCGGGCCGCGTCCATGGCCATCCAGAAATTTTTATGCTCCATGCTCCTCCGTCCTTTCCGCCGGCGCGGCCGCCCGGCCATAGGCCTCCATCAGCGCCCCTTCAAAGGCTGCAAACTGATCCCGGTCCAGGCGCCGTTTTTCCGGCTTTTCCATGTATTCCTTGGCGTATTTGCAGTTATAGTACCGCTCGATCCGCCCGATGCGGGGGTCCACCATTTTCGTGGAACCCCCCGCGCCCAGGGAGAGGATCGTGTGCAGTTCTTCCATAATATAAATATTATACAGCCCCTCGGCCCCCGGCTTGCACCAGCCCACGTTTTCAAAATTACCGGACATATATTTCTGCCGGTAAAGGTAGTAGGGCGTGTAACCTGCATCGCTCAGGGCGGCGTTGGCGTAATCCAGCATCTGCTCCACCTCTGCCGCGCCGGGAATGGCCAGGCCGTCCAGCAGGATGCGGGAACCCTTTTTCAGCGCCAGCGTGTGAACCGTCAGGTTGTCCGGCCCCAGCGCCAGGCAGGTATCCAGCGTCCGGCGGAAGCCCTCCGGCGTGTCTTCGGGCAGGCCGGCGATCAGATCCATGTTGATATGGGGGATGCCCGACTGCCGGGCCAGCTCCATGGCCCGGAGCACATCTTCCGCACTGTGGCGGCGGCCGATGGCCTGGAGCACATGCTCCTCCATGGTCTGGGGATTGATGCTGACGCGGGTCACACCGTGCTCCCGAAGCACCCGCAGTTTTTCCCCCGTCACCGTGTCGGGCCGGCCGGCCTCCACCGTATATTCCGCCAGGGCCGTCAAATCAAAGTGTTCCTCCAGAGCGCCCAGCAGCCGTTCCAGCTGGGCCGCAGACAGGGTGGTGGGGGTGCCGCCTCCCATATATACAGACTTGATGCGCAGCCCCAATTCCCGCACCGCGGCGCTCATCAAACGGATCTCGTCCTCCAGGGCGTCGAGATAGGGATCGATCATGGCAAAGGTTTTTTCCACCGATGCGCTGACAAAGGAGCAGTAGGCGCAGCGGGTGGGGCAGAAGGGGATACCCACATAAAGGGAGATCTCGTTTTCCCGCAGCTCCGCCGCCGCCTTCCGGCTGGCCCGGGCCGGCCCCAGGCACAGCCGCGCCCGCTCCGGCGAAACCAGATATTCCATGCGCATGGCCCGCAGGGCCTCCCGCTCGGTTTTTCCGGCGTCCAGCATCTGGGTCACCAGCCGGGCCGGGCGGATACCCGTCAGCGCCCCCCAGGGCGGGATCTCACCGGTGATCGTCACCGCCGCCTTGAAAAAGCACAGCTTGACCAGCTTCTGGCAGACCCTGTCGTGGGAAAACGCATCCTGTTCCAGCGCCGCCCGCAGGGCCCGGGCCTGGCCCACGGCCCGCCGTCCGTCCCGGTTCATCCGGGCCGTTGCCGTGACCCACACAGGGCCAAAGGACAGCTCCACCGCCGCGGTGTTTTCCTCGTGGCGTCCCACCGGCGCAAAAACCGGCTTATCCCCGGGAAAGAGCACCGTCATGATCTGCTCCACGGCGTACTGGTAGTTGTGTCCGATCAGCTGCAGCTTCATACGTTCCCCAACTGCAGCGCCGAGCGCATAAAGGGATTGCTTCTCCGCTCCTGTTCCAGGGTAGAAGTCCACTCATGGCCGGGATACACCTTGTAATCCCCCTCCAGGGCGGCCAGGCGGCGCAGAGAAGCGCACATCTGCCCCCAGTCACCGCCGGGGAAATCCACCCGTCCGCAGGAACCGGCAAACAGGGTGTCGCCGGTAAACAGGGCCCCGGCCGCCTTGAACACCACGCTGCCGGGCGTGTGGCCCGGCGTTTCCAGCACGGTGAACACCAGGCTGCCCACGGTGATGGTATCCCCGTCCTGCACATAGCGCATGGACGGCACGCTCATGCACTGATAAAAAGCGGGGCTGCCGCCCTCGCACACATCCTCCCGCTTGCTATATACCGGCACGGCGGGAAAGGCCCGGGCCAGTTCCGGCAGGGCCGTGGTGTGGTCATAGTGGCCGTGGGTCAGCAGGATCGCCTCCAGCGTGTAGCCGAAGGCCTCCCACTCCCGGATCAGCCGCGCTCCCTCGTCGCCGGGGTCGATCAGGCAGCCCCGCTTTGTGGCCTCGTCTCCCACAAAATAGCAGTTGGTGCCAATGGCGCCCACCTGAAAACTTTTCACTTCCATATTGCGTTCCTCCTTTTACCGCTCTGTATCAAACAGAATCGTCACGGGCCCGTCGTTTACACTTTCTACTTG
>CALDMR010000112.1 GCA_937915065.1 uncultured Clostridia bacterium | reverse complement strand
CCCGCAGATCCTGGATACGGCCATTGGTGCAGGAGCCGATGACCACCTGCTGGATGGGTTTGCCCGCCGCCTCGTCCACAGTTTTGGTATTTGAGGGCAGGTGCGGCATAGCCACCGTAGGACGCAGGGTATTCAAATCAATGGTAATGGTGCGTTCATAAACAGCATCCTCATCGGCTTCAAATTTGGTATAAGGCCGGTCGGTGCGGCCACGGAGATAAGCAATGGTTTTGTCATCCACGGGGAAAATACCATTCTTTGCGCCGCATTCAATGGCCATATTGGAAATGGTGAACCGGTCGTCCATCGTCAGCTCAGCGACGCCCTCGCCGGTAAATTCCAGGCTTTCATACAAAGCGCCGTCCACACCGATCATACCGATCAAATGCAAAATCACATCCTTACCGCTGACATAGGGCTGCTTTTTGCCCGTCAGCACCACCCGAATAGCCTGGGGAACCTTAAACCAGGCTGTGCCTGTGGCCATACCAGCAGCCATATCTGTGGAACCGATGCCAGTGGAGAAGGCGCCCAACGCGCCGTATGTACAGGTGTGGGAATCCGCGCCGATAATGCAGTCGCCGGGAATCGCCAACCCCTTTTCGGGGATCAGCGCATGCTCTACACCCACAGTGCCCACATCAAAAAAGTTTTTAATTGCATGCTTATGGGCAAAGGCCCGGGCCGTAGCACACAGCTGTGCCGCCTTGATATCCTTGCAGGGGGTATAGTGATCCAGCACGATAGCGATCTTATTTTTATCAAAAACTTCGGTCAACCCGGCTTCTTCAAACACACCGATGGCTACCGGCGCCGTAATATCGTTGCCCAAGACCAAATCCAACTTACATTCAATCAGCTGTCCTGCTTCCACATGATCCAGCCCCGCATGGTGGGCCAGGATTTTCTGACTCATTGTCATTCCCATGGAATCCTACCTCCGTTTTATATGAGATGGATGTATTATGACACAGTTTGTTGCAATAGAATGTAAACTATGTTACAATCTAAAAAATATTTGTGAGAACATTCTGAAACGAGGTCTTTTCATGGAATCCCGGTATGAATACTTTATGTCCGAAGCCCTGGATTTGCCCCGCGGCGTTTGGATGCCCTTCTCCAGTGCCAGCCAGCAGCGCTCTTATGCCAAGAATAAAATTCTATATGCCCAGGGAGATGCGGCAGATTGCTTTTATTACATTGTTTCCGGCCGAATCAAAACCTTTATCAGCTCCACCGACGGCAACGAACGCCTGCTGACTGTTTACCAAAAGGGTGACATTCTGGGCGAGGCCGCTTTTTTTGACGGACAGCCCCGGGTCTCTTCCGCACAGCTACTCACCGATTCCTCTGTCGTAGCCATTGACAAACCCGCATTGGAGCATTGCCTGCAGCAAACCCCTTCCCTCACCTTTTCCCTGCTGAAATACCTGTCCGGTACAGTCCGTATGCTCTCAACCCATCTCGACAGTACCTCCTTCCTGCCGGCAGATAAGCGTATTGTCCGGCTGCTGCTGAACATGGACTCCGAAAGCGAACATACCATTGAATGCACCCACGAAGAGCTGGGATACGCTTTGGGTATCAGCCGTGTAACTGTCAGCCGTGTACTGAGCGCTCTGGCAAAACAGGGATTCGTGGCCCTGGGGTATCGACAGATCACTTTGCTGCGGCCGGATCGGCTGAAAGCATATTTATCTGAAGGTTAACAAAAGCCGTGGGCGGTACAGTTGTATCGCCCACGGCTTTTTTATAAAATAATGCAAATCAAACCGCCACTGCCCTCATTGATAATGCGCTGCAGCGTATCCTGCAATTTTTGACGGGCATCATCGGGCATCCGCTTCAGCTTCCCTTGCAGATCTTCACTGACAAGTTCATGGAAGGAGCGCCCAAAAATATTGCTCTGCCAAATCTTACTGGTATCCCCGGCAAACTCCTCCAGGAGATAGTTCATCATCTCTTCGCTTTGTTTTTCATTGCCGATCACCGGCGAAACAGAAGTTTCAATATCCGCACGGATCATATGGATAGACGGAGCACTGGCTTTGAGCCGCACGCCATAGCGCCCCCCCTGCTTGACAATTTCCGGCTCCTCCAGCGTTAACTCGTCGATACTGGGGGAAACAATGCCGTATCCTGTCTCCCGAACCTCCTGCAGAGCATCTTTGACCTTGTCATATTCCAGCTTAATACCTGCCAGCTCTGTAAGCAGCGTCATAAGATCCCCGTCGTCTGTCACAGCGAAACCGGAGCGTTCACTCAAAGTCTGATAAAACAACTCCTTGGGCAGCTCTACCGCCGCTTTGACCACCCCGCGGCCCAGGGAGATCCCCGTAATGGCAGCACTGCTGATATGTTCGCTGCCTGCCAAGGCCAGCACAGCTTCCTCCGCATCGCGGATCTTGCGAATGCTTTGGGTCCCTGTCTTAATGGCGGTAAAAATATCGCTTTTGATCGGATGACTGTATTCCAGGGCATCAATCCAGGCCGGTAAAAACAGATCCAATTCCCGCATGGGAAACTCGTACAGCACTGCTTTGAGCAAATTGGCCACATCTGTATCGGACAGAGTCTGGCAATTGACGCTCAGGCAGCGAACACCATAAGCCTTTTGAATATCCTCGGCGATGGCACGGGTGCTTTCGGCTTCCGGATGAGCGGAATTCAACAATACCAGAAAGGGCTTACCGATGGCCTGCAGTTCCTGAATGACCCGCTCTTCAGCGGGGACATAGCTGGAGCGCGGGATATCCGTGATGCTCCCGTCGGTAGTTACTACGATCCCAATGGTAGAGTGCTCCGCAATGACTTTCCGCGTGCCTACCTCGGCAGCCTCAGTCATGGGAATCTCATGATCGAACCAAGGCGTGGTAACCAGGCGGGGCTTATCTTCGTCCGTCTGGCCCACGGCTCCGTCCACCAGATAACCCACGCAGTCGATCAATCGAACCGAGCATACCGCGCCGCCATCCAGCTGAATCTCCGCCGCTTCCTCAGGCACAAATTTAGGCTCTGTCGTCATGATCATCCGCCCCGAGCCGCTTTGGGGCAGTTCATCCTTGGCCCGCTCCCGACGATAAACATTATCAATATTCGGCAGCACCTGCGTCTCCATAAAGCGCTTGATAAACGTGGATTTTCCTGCCCGGACAGGGCCGACCACACCGATGTAGATATCCCCGTCAGTACGGAGGGCAATGTCCTCGTAAATCTTTTCCGTATCCATTCTTTTCCCCCTCCCTACCTTACCGTTTCCGCGGAATCAATAACATCTGCCCCGCATTGCACCCACACCCCTCAGCCAGTTCATTGGCTGAACGGATGACCTCCACCGTAGTGGAATATCGCTTGGCGATCTCCCAAAGACTTTCCTCCGCATCAAACAGCTTCAGCACAATGGACGGCAGTCCGCTCAGATCTTTAGGATGCTCCGTGTCAACGCGCAGATCCGTCAACCCCAGCAGCTGCTTGCGCTCTGATGATTCCACTGTAAAGTCTGCTGAAAAACGCACCTCGATACCGCCGCTGGACAATACCGTAGAGAGATCACCGCCGTATCCCACGGTGGCCGTGCAATTGGAATCCGCCGGAACTTCCGTGCGGCAGGTGCATTCGATCTGCCGCTCTGCCACCAAAGGAACGCCCCCTTCGTCCAGGAACAACAGCTTGACATGGGCCATCGTCTGCAGCAACGCCGCACGCTCCTCCCGGCTGATATTCACAGCATCAAAACGGACGGACGCGGACAGTACGGCTGAGGGCACCACGCCCACCTCGATAATCTGACGCACACTCTGGCGCTGTTCCACAGTGTCTATCCGACCGGTGCATTGCAGGGCCATCATGGTGGGGGCAGTATCATAAGCAGTACTGTACACATCGCAGATGCAGCGCAAGGGGATCTGGCGGCGAATGCATGCCTGGGCGCTGAGATAAACAGCCAGGGTGATTCGCCGCCGGTCATCCGGGTTTTCATCACCGCCGATGTGATAATCCATACCGGAAAGCTGCACAATGACCGACGCTGTCGCCGTTTCCGGCGTCTCTGCCACCTCCAGGATCTGCGAAAAAGGCAGTTCGCCTACGGCAGTGGCAATGCCTTGCTGCTCCGTTCGGTACAGCAGCTCCGCCAGCAATGTCCCCTTGATAATCAGCTTGGTGCCAAACAGTTTGGTTTCCTGCACACATGGGATTACGGTAGAAGAAAGCACCTCCAGCACCGCGTCCTTTCCAGAAGGGATGACAATTTCATCCGTGAAGGCAAAATCCTTTTCAGCATAATCTGTAATCAGATGCAATTCCTCTTCCTGAATCATCTGTGCAATGCCCAAACTGCGATCTGCCTGAATCCCGCTGCAAAACTCCGCCGTTGTGCTGCGCAGCCCCTGCAAATGCACCGCCAGTAATACCCGCGTAAAAATCTTCCGCGGATTCAGGCTTTTTGTTTCAATGCTCTGAATGGAAATATCCGCAAACAGGCACTGGCAGCGCTCAAAATCCTTATTCGTCAACGCTGTGTTGAAGGGGAGTGCAAATTCCAGGTTTCGAATCCCATTCTCACCTTCGGGTGTAAACAGGACCGTCACCTTAATAGATCCCGTCACAATGGCTTTTTCTCCCTGAATATCTTTGCTGCGCAAGAACACTTTTCCGTCAGAGTCAATAATCCGCGCAATATCCGGGCAATAATCAGGTACGATCGTTTCTGTTGCTTCTTCATGAACAGCTGTGGAAACGGTGCTGAATTCATAGAAGCGCAGCGTTTCCTTTTTTAATTCAAATTCCATATTTGTCCTCCCCCGGTGTTCAGTTCCATTCAAACCTATGAACTACCGGGGGGCTTTATTCATGTCATGTGAAAAATTCTTTTTAAAATGCCGCACAAACATTTTGGTGATTTTACCACTACGATTTTCATACCAATCCCCACACTCCTTTCTTCTCAGCGCCGCATACAGCCAATGCCGCATGCAATCAACAAAAATGCAATCAAGAACATCAGTGCGCCGACGGGGAAAATGGCTGTGATCAGAATCCCAAGCCCCAGGGCCAGCGCACAAAGACCGACCAAACAACAACGATTCTTTCGAAACATAGGCTCCTCTCCTGCGCATCTCCGTTCTGTTCCAGTATATACCCAAGGTGTCGCAGACGGCCTGTTCTGTCGTGAAATAGACGGGCTGTTTTGTCGGTCATC
>CALDMR010000111.1 GCA_937915065.1 uncultured Clostridia bacterium | reverse complement strand
ATGATGATGGCCAGATCTGCGCGGGTACGCTCGTTCTCCGCCTCGCCCAGATACATGAACACGGTGACAAAGGGGGCCTGGCCGTTGGTCGTCATCAGCGTGACCACCTGGTACTGGATCATCTGAACGCCCTTGTTGATCTCGTCGCGCAGGCGCTTTTCCACGATTTTGGAAATGACCGTTTCATCGGCCTGGGTGCCCAGCAGCGCCAGCTCGCTCTCCACATCTTTGCGGATCTTCTTGCGGCTCACATCCACGAACGGGGCCAGATGCGTCAGGGAAATCGACTGGCCGCCGTACTGGGAAGAAGCCACCTGGGCGATGATCTGTGTGGCAATATTGCAGGCGGTGGAAAAAGAATGGGGCTTTTCGATCATGGTGCCGGAAATGACCGTGCCGTTCTGCAGCATGTCCTCCAGGTTGACCAGGTCGCAGTTGTGCATATGCTGGGCAAAATAGTCCGCATCGTGGAAATGGATGATGCCCTGTTCGTGGGCCTCCACAATATCCTGGGGCAGCAGGATGCGCTTGGTGATATCCTTGCTGACCTCGCCAGCCATATAATCCCGCTGAACGGAGTTGACCGTGGGGTTCTTATTGGAGTTCTCCTGCTTGACCTCTTCGTTATTGCACTCGATCAAGGCCAGGATCTGCTCGTCGGTGGTGTTGGATTTGCGCACCAGGGATCGGGTGTAGCGATAAGTAATATAGCTGCGGGCCAGGGCATAAGCGCTGTGGGCCATGATCTGCTCTTCCACCAGATCCTGGATCTCTTCCACAGAGGGCGCATGGCTCATGGCCTTGCACTTGTTCTCCACCTTAATGGCGATTTCCCGGATCTGCCCGGCGGACAGCTTGTCCGCATCCCGCATTTCATTGTTGCCCTTGGTGATGGCGGCAATGATCTTGGTAATATCAAAATCCACTTCGCAGCCGCTGCGCTTGATAATTTTCATAAAAGCCCTCTCCCATTCCAAAATAATAATGTCGATATTATATGTGACAGCCCCGTTCCAATCCGTTGCATATGTCACACACATAGAATTCATCTTGCCGCCCCGCTCCAATCCCTCCATGGTTCCGGGCAAAGGCTGTGCAGGAACTATAATAACAAGATATTGTGGTGCGGTCAAGGGGCGTTTTCACAAAATATGGTGGTTTTGCCAACAGACAGCTGTAAAAAAATCTCCGAATTTTTGTCTATTTTGTCGAAAAGAAAAGTTTTACCCCCTGTTTTCGCCCTTTTTCCGCCCTTTTCCCAGGCATTCGGCAGTTTTCGCCCTCTTTCCGGCTCCACAGGCAGCAAACAGATGTCCACACAATATCTTGTGGTTCTCTTTTGTTGCAGAAATCATCTGTCCTGCGAAAAAAGCCCCCCTTTCCCACCCATTTTCTTTCCCTGGCCGCCCGTCGCCGGCTTTTTTCCGCCCCTCCCTTTCGCCGTCATCACTGGAAATGCCTTGAAAAATCAGCGTTTTTCGTCCTTTTCCACTTTTCTTACCGGTCTATTCATGTTATAATAATCGCAAATCCATCGGTTTTCCGCGCAAACATGCCGGGTATCTGCATCCCCGGCAATACGCACTACTATAATTATACAGACAGAGGAGGCTATTCCCATGAAAAAGAAAACTTCTGAAACCGTCTTGACCGAAGGCCGGTTCTATACCATCGCCTCGTCCAACGGAAGAGTGTTGGAGGTGGCAAACTATAATCCCGAATCCGGCGCAGCGATCCAGTTGTGGGATTATGCCGGCGCAGAGTGGCAGCAGTGGACATTTGTGCCAGTAGGCGTAGATACATACCGCATCTGCAACCGTTTCACCGGCAAGGCCATTGATTTGTGCCTGGGCGGCACAGCGGACGGCACCTGGCTGCACCAGTGGGACGTCAACACCGGCAAAACCCAGCAGTGGAAGCTGGAGCCCACGGACGACGGATTTGTCCGCTTCCGCTCCGTGGTGGCCGGCAAGTATCTGGATCTGCACCAGGCCTTCAGCGGCAATGGCGCCCGCGCCCAGATCTGGAGCGATAACGAGGGCACCAACCAGCGCTGGATCCTGAAGGATGTCACCGATAAGAACGCCATTCGCCCCAGCGAGGCCCAGATGGAAAAGAAACTCCGCGAGCAGGTGGAAGAGGCGGCCAAGGAAGCCAAGAAAGACGCCAAGAAGGCCGCCAAAAAGGAAGTGAAGGCCACCAAAAAAACCGCCACTAAAAAGGCTGCGCCCAAGAAGGCTGCCGCTAAAAAGGAAGCGCCTGCCAAGAAGGAAACAAATGCCGCCGCAGAAGTCAAGCCCACTAAGCGCACCTGCCGCAAAAAAGCCGCCGAGGAGAAGTAAGGCCGCCAGGCAGTTCGCACCTTTACATCTCTTACAAACATTGAAGCAGACGGCGCCGGGCTAGAACCATCCATCGCCCGGCGCTTCCTCTTTTTCGCAGCACAGCAAACAGAGGATCCGCAGCATCCCAAAATGATTTTTGCTGCGCGCCGCAGACGGCGCGCATTTGACAGGAGCGACACACTATGATCCTATCCGCCCAACAGCTTTCCATCAATTACGGCATGCGCCAGATCCTGCACGAAGCCGACCTGTATCTGAACGACGGGGACAAGGTGGGTATCGTTGGCATCAACGGCACCGGAAAATCCACCCTGCTGCGGCTGCTTGCCGGAGCAGAGGAGCCGGATGCCGGGGAGATCATTTTCTCCACAGGCGTCCGGCGTTCCTATCTGGCCCAGCGCCCCCACATGGATCCGGAGCACACCGTTCTGCAGCAGGTTATGGCCGATGCGGAAACCAGCGAAGCATACGAATGCAAATCCATGCTGCAGCGGCTGGGCCTGGGAGAGTTTGACCAGAAGGTCGGAACCCTGTCCGGCGGCCAGCGCAAACGGGCTGCCCTGGCAGCGGCGCTGCTGCGCCCGGCAGAACTGCTGCTGCTGGACGAACCCACCAATCACCTGGACGGCGACATGATCCTCTGGCTGGAAGACTTTCTGCGCCGCTTTAAGGGCAGCATCGTCATGATCACCCATGACCGCTATTTTCTGGAGCATGTCTGCAACCGCATTGTAGAGGTAGACCGGGGAAGCCTGTACTGCTACGAAGCCAACTACTCCAAATACCTGGAGCTGAAGGCGGAGCGCTGGGAAATGGCCGAGGCCGGCGAACGCAAGCGCCAGGCCCTGCTGCGCCGGGAGCAGGCCTGGATCATGCGGGGCGCCAGGGCCCGGAGCACCAAAAGCCGGGATCGCATCGAGCGCTATGAAGCGCTGAAATCCCTCTCCGCCCCGGAAGCGGACGACAAGCTGTCCCTCTCCGCCGCCTCCTCCCGGCTGGGCAAAAAATGCATCGAATTGGAAAGCGTTTCCAAATCCTATGACGGCCGCCCGGTGCTGCTGCCCTTTTCCTGCCACATCGGCCGCCGGGATCGCATCGGCGTGGTGGGCCGCAATGGCGCAGGCAAGTCTACCCTGCTGAATATCATTGCCGGGCTCCTTCCGCCCGACAGCGGCGCCGTGGACACGGGGCTGACCGTGAAGATCGGCTACTTCACCCAGGAGGGCGACCGGGCCATGGATCCCAAGCAGAGGGTGTATGACTTTATCACCGATATCGCCCGGGAGATCCGCACCGACGAGGGCACTTTCACCGCCGCGCAGATGCTGGAAAAATTTCTGTTTTCCGGCGATGCCCAGCGGAAATTCATCGGCGGCCTGTCCGGCGGCGAGCGGCGGCGGCTGTATCTGCTCAGTGTGCTGATGTCCGGCCCCAATGTGCTGCTGATGGACGAACCTACCAACGATCTGGACACGGAAACCCTGACCATTTTGGAAGATTATCTGACCACCTTCCAGGGAACGGTGATCGCCGTATCCCATGACCGCTATTTCCTGGACAAAATTGCGGAGCAGATCTTTGAAGTCTGCCCCGGCGGAGAGATCCGCCGCTACACCGGCAACTGGTCCGACTACAACGAAAAGCGCCCCAAGGAAGAAGCCCCCCTGCCGCCCAAGGGGAAAAAGGAGGCCGCCACGCCCAAAGCCGCCCCCCGCAAACCGCAAAAGCTGAAGTTCTCTTTCAATGAACAATATGAATTTGAGCACATCGATGGCGAGATCGCCGCATTGGAAGCAGACATCGCCGCCTGTGACCAGGAAATTGCCGCCGCCGCGCGGGACTATGTGAAACTGCAGCAGTGGATGGAGAAAAAAGAGACCCTCTCCGCCCAACTGGCCGAAAAAGAAGAGCGCTGGCTCTATTTGAACGACCTGGCCGAGCGTATTGCCGCCCAAAAATAACGAGCTGCGCTCAAAAACGTTGCGCTTGCCACAAAGTCTTACTCCGGCAAATGATACAATCAGGCCAATAGCCAAAAGGAGGAATCGCTCTCCATGAGTTTGAATGATACCATATCCGGCGACCGGGTCCATATCGGTTTTTTCGGCCGCCGCAATGCCGGAAAATCCAGCCTTGTCAACGCTTTTACCGGCCAGCAGCTCTCCGTTGTATCCGATGTGCGCGGCACCACCACCGACCCCGTGCGCAAAGCCATGGAGCTGCTGCCCCTGGGCCCGGTGCTGATCATCGACACCCCCGGCATCGACGACGAAGGCGCCCTGGGCGAACTGCGGGTGCAGAAGGCCCGGGAAGTGCTGCAGCAGTGTGATATCGCCCTGCTGGTGGCGCCCGCCGTCGAACCCCTGCACCCGGCAGACCTGGAATTGCTGCGCCTGTTCAAAGAGCGGGGGCTGCCCTATGTGATCGTCCGCAGCAAGTGCGATCTGCTGAAAGGCCGTCCGGCCCCCGGCCCCCAGGAGATCTTTGTCAGCGCCGCAACAAAGGAGCACCTCCCGGAATTGAAGGAGCGGGTGGCCCATCTGGCCCGTCCGGAAGAGCCGAACCGCCCCATTGTCGGTGACCTGCTCTCCCCCGGCGATCTGGTGGTGCTGGTCACCCCCATCGACAGCGCCGCTCCCAAAGGGCGGCTGATCTTGCCCCAGCAGCAAACCATCCGCGATATTCTCGATCACGACGCCAGCGCCGTAGTCACCAAAGAAACCGAACTGGCCCATGTGCTGTCCTGCCTGGCGCAAAAGCCGCGACTGGTCATCACCGACAGTCAGGCCTTTGGCCGGGTGGCTGCCGACACGCCGGCAGAACTCCCCCTGACCTCTTTCTCCATTTTGTTTGCCCGCCACAAGGGCGACCTGGCCTCCGCCGTGGCCGGCGCCGCCGCCCTTGACGCCTTGCAGGACGGCGATACCGTCCTCATTTCCGAGGGCTGCACCCACCACCGCCAGTGCGAAGATATCGGCACGGTGAAACTGCCCCGCTGGATTCAGGCCCATACCGGCCGGGAGATCCGCTTTGCATTCACCTCCGGCAGGGATTTTCCGGAAGACCTGTCCCCCTACCGCCTGGTCATTCACTGCGGCGGCTGCACCCTCACCCCCCGCGAAATGCGTTTCCGGCAGCAGCGCGCCGCCGGTGCAGGCATCCCCATGACCAATTACGGCACCGCCATCGCCCACATCCACGGCATCCTTCCCCGGGCCCTGGCTCCCTTCCCCCAAATCGCCGCACTGCTGGGCGGCCCCCAAATCTGAATCAAAAAAACGACTGCAAAAACACCGGCAGGTACGGCCATATGGCCGTACCTGCCGGTGTTTTGGGTGATGATAGAGGGAGATGTTTGGCAAATAAAATTCAGAACGTGTTACATTACATCAGATTATCCATCTGGTTGCCCGAGCGGTGGTTTTTCCATTCGATCATCTTCAGATCCATTCCCTTAATATGAACGATCAGCCAGTTGGTGATCTCCTGCTCCACCTGATCGGCAAAGTCCTCTGTTGCGCCTTCTTCCATCAACTTCTGATACAGGCCCTTGACCGTTTCCACAAAGGCGTCGTGGGCGGCTTTGTGCTCAGTATAAAGGGGATACTTATCTTCCTGCATCAGCTTTTCTTCGCCGCCGAAATGGAACACGGTATACTGCACCAGAAATGCCAGGGCATTTTTCGCCTCGTCGGTTCCTTTCCCGTTTTCAATGGCTTCGTACAGCTTGTTGATGGTGCTGATCAATTCCTGGTGCTGTGCGTCAATAATCGCATTGTGCGTATACAGGCTCGGCAAAAATTCCGCTTTTTTCATTACTTCAAGACCTCCAAAAAATTTCTCTGACCACGGTTTTCCCGGTAACTCCGTTCCACATCCTCCAGGGAACGCCATCCCTGCAAGCGGGCCTGGTTTTCCCGAACCTCCGTTGTCAAGTTTCGCCCCTGCTCCCTGCAGGAGAGGACAAAAGCGTGGTATCGCTTTTCCGTGCGTTCGGAATAGGTGGCCAGTTCTCCGCGCATATAAGTCTCCACGGATGTGGTTGCCGGTGTATCCTCCGCCGTGTGCAATGGCCGGCCCCGGGAGCCGAGCACCGGGTATCGCTCTGCAAACTCCTCTGCCCAAGCCACCTGAATTGCCACAGTTTCCTCCATCCGTTCACGGCGCTCCGCCAAAAACGTCGGCAATACATGGCACACTTTTTTGAATTCCTCCGGCAAAGCATACATCATCATCCATGCATACTTTTCAAATACCAGATTGCGCCCAATGGCTTCCGCCCGCTTGAGATCATCCAGATAGCTGCGCAGGATGAAATCCGGCCATACCAAAAACTGACTTGCGCGCATGGTGCGAAACAGATCGAAATGATCCTGACAGGCGGCGCGCCCACCGCGGTTATTGACCTTGCCCAGCATCACATATTCCTTCTGAATAATGCGTTCAATGGTTTCGTCCACGATGCTTTCACCCGCCTTATGATCTCATTTTGCGTTTGGCAACAGGGATATTCAACAGGCAAATTCAGCTTTCCGCCTGCTCGCCCTTGACCTTCATCGGCAGTGTGAATGCCAGCAGCATAGACAGCAGGTAAGCACACAGGCAGAAAATCAAAGCGGGAATGTAAGAACCAAAGTTGTCGTTGAACCATGCGCCCATAAAGGTACCGAAAGAGGGGCCGATACCCATAACGATCAGCGTTGCCAGACCCCAGATCTTGCCCATGGTCACACCGCCGAATACGGAGCCGGCATAACCGGCGCAGCCGCCGGGCTCAATGCCCCAGTAAATTGCCAGGAAAATCATGGCGGCAATGCACAGCGGCACGCTGCGGCTCAGCAGCATAATGGTGCCGATAGCGCCGCAGGCAGGCCCGATGATCAGCATGATCTTGCGGCCCTTGCGCTCATTGCCCAGCCGCTTCACCAAATTATCCGAAAGTTTTCCGGTCAGCGGCATGGAGAAAATACCTGCAATACCAATAATCAGATAGATATTGGACGCCTCATTCAGCGTCATACCCATATCAACCTGGAAGAAAGAAACCACCTGGGACCACACGAGGAACTCGCCTGCCATAGCCAGCAGGAAGCAGAAGATCACGCACCACATAGCATAGGTCGAAAATGCTTCTTTGACCTGCCATACTTT
>CALDMR010000110.1 GCA_937915065.1 uncultured Clostridia bacterium | reverse complement strand
ATAATACAAGGAGAGGCTATATGAATCAGGAAAAGGATAAGATGCATAAATTTGATGTTATAGCAGCCATATTTGTCGTAGCAACGACCATTCTTACATTGCCAGATCATTTGCCTTCATGGCTCAATCGCGTTTGCATCGTCATCTGCATTATTCTTTTCTTTTATCTCAGCGGGCGCTTCATTTTTCTTATCCGCGCAAAGCGAAAAAAGAAAATGCTGGATTCCCGGCCAACCAAGCGCCAGGACGATCCCCCCGCGGAAAATCAGGATCGCTCCTGACCGGGCAGCGCACAGCCCTCTGCCCTGCCGGAACAGGCCGGCGCGATGATGCATCGCGCCGGCTTTTTTGCCCCCTCCCGCCCGTTTTCAAATCTCCCTCTTCCATTTCCTGCAATAAAATGTTATAATACTTTAGATTAACTTACAGTAAACAGTTTCATTCTGCGCTTTGCAGAACGGTGATACAGGAGGTTCCCATGGCAAAGATCAAGTTTATGACCGATTCTTCCGCCGACATTCCCGCCGGGCTGCTGGAGGGTTCCGGCATTCAGGTACTCCACTTTCCCATCATCGTGGACGACCGGGAATATTACGACGGGCAGGATTTTACCCCCCAGGAATTTTATCAGGTGCTGGCCGGGGCCAAGTCCATCCCCACCCACGCCCAGCTGACGCCCTTTTTCTTCACAGAGCAATACGCCCAGGCCTTTGCCGAGGGGTATGACGAGGTGATCTACACCTCCATCAACGCCAAGGGTTCCGCCACCCACCAGAACGCCGTCCAGGCCATCGACCTGTTTTACGACGAGCACCCGGAAGCCCGGGAAAAGCTGCACATCACGGTGATCGACTCCAAGGCCTACACCATGGCCTATGGCTATATCGTGCTGGAGGCGGCCCGGGCCGCGGAACAGGGCGCCAGCGCCGCCGAGGCCGCCGCCATGATCCGCGACTGGCTGGCCCATGTGCGCATCCTCTTCACGCCCTACGATCTGAAATACGCCAAAAAGTCCGGCCGCGTCAGCGCTGCCGCCGCCGTGCTGGGCGACGCCCTGGGCATCCATCCCATTATGTCCTTCCCCGACGGCGATTCCAAAGTCCTGGCCAAGGTGCGGGGCGACAAGGCCCTGATCCCCGCCATGCTGAAGATCGCCCGGAAAGAGCGCAAGCCCGGCACCCCCTATCTGCATATCAAGGGGTCTTACGAGGCCTGGAACGAAGAAATGGCCGCCGCCTGCGCGGAGGCCCTGGGCGACGCCCCCGCCCTTTCTTACTACATCGGCGGCACCATCTCCATCAACGCCGGCCCCAATGTCACCGGCCTGATCTATTACAAGGACTGATCGTCCCCCCCGTTTTTTCTGTGCGGCAGGATCCTGCCGCACATTTTTTCAGAGAAAAATCAAATATCAAAAACGAGCAATCAAGAGTAATCAAACGAAAACAAGAGAAAACAAAAGTTTTCGCTGCAAAACCACAATTCACTGTTGACAGTGAGGGCAGAACGTGGTATAAATAGACTTGCTTTCCGTGGAAATGGAAAGCATTTCTACTGTTTTCAAAAGAAATGATCAATAAATGGAGGAAAACACTATGTCCACTTATATGGCAAAAATGGGCGAGACCGTCCGCAAGTGGTATATCCTGGACGCAGCCGGCAAGCCCCTGGGCAAGACCGCTGTGGTTGCAGCTGACCTGCTGCGCGGCAAGCGTAAGCCCGAGTACACGCCCCACGCTGACTGCGGCGACAACGTCATCATCATCAACGCCGGCAAGGCTGTGCTGACCGGCAACAAGGGCACCCAGAAGTTCTACCGCACCCACTCCGGCTGGGTCGGCGGCCTGAAGGAAACCCCCTACCGCATTCTGATGCAGGAGAAGCCCGAAGTCGCCATGCGCGTGGCTGTTCGCGGCATGATGCCCAAGAACTCCCTGAGCAGAAATTCCCTGTCCCGTCTGCACATCTATGCAGATGCAAACTTCGAGCAGCAGGCCCAGAAGCCTGAGGCTTATGCGGTTGACTAATTAGGAGGTAGACAAGAATGTATACGAGCAAGAAGCCTTA
>CALDMR010000109.1 GCA_937915065.1 uncultured Clostridia bacterium | reverse complement strand
TCCGAATGGTGGCTGAGCACCGCGCCGGTGGATGCATCAATGGAGTATTCATACTCCAGATCACCGCACTTGAAATCCACCTCGTAGCAAGGTACTTTCTCATCCAGTTCACTGTCCACAGACACATCATAGGCATTGGCCGCAGCCACACCGGCATGCTTCAAAGCTGCCGCCTTGGCCTTTTCCGCGCCGATGTATCCGGCGGCATTAGGGGCCGGCCCATCGTCATCATCCGCATCGTCTGCGTCATCCGCATCATCCATATCCAGCCGCTCCTGTTCAGCGCTGCGCACCGCACCGGTAGCGCCGTCGATTTCATAATCGTACTCCACGCCGCCGCAGACAAAGTCCACCTGGTACTCCAGCACGCCGTCATCCCATTCGCGCTCCGTCCGCAAGAGGGTGACCTTGCTCTCGCTCAGGCCGGCGTGCTTCAGGGCAGCCGCCTTGGCCGCTTCTGCGCCGATATCCTTACCGCTCTGGGCGTTGCCCTGATTCTGGTTGACGCCGCCCGATGCCTGGCCGCCTTCACTGGAATACTTGACGATCGCGCCGGTGGCGGCATTCACATCATAATCATACTCCACGCCATTGGCCGTAAATTCCACTTCGTAGACCATTACACCGTTTTCATAGTCAAAGTCGATCTCAGTCCACTGTGCCTGACCGGCGCTCACTCCCGCGTGCTGATAGGCCGCTTTTTTCGCAGCTTCGGCGCCGATATAGGCGCTGTCGCTGGCCTTGCCGCTGGCCTGCACCGTATCGGGCAGGGCGTTTTTCGGGTTGGTAGCCAGCAGATTCAGCTCGTTCACGCTCAGGCCTGCCAGATCCTCAAAAGTCAGGTGATCGCTGCCCGCCACCATGGCGGCGATCAGCTGGGCCTTGCCCAGGGAGATACCATATTCATTCGCCTTGGCCTGCAGGGCGGCGTCATCCTGCACCGTCTGGGTCAAAATGGCCGCCTGAACAGAGGCTGCATCCAAAATCGTTTCCACTTCGGCAGAAATTTCCTGCTGCAGCGCAGCGCCCCGGTCGGCGTTCGGATCCTCCACCGAAATCAAAATCGAATTGGCCAATTCATCCACATAGCCGTTCTTTAACAGAGAACCCACCAGCGCATTTACCGCCACTTCAACATCGGTTCCCTTCAGATCCATGCCCTCGAGGATCTTCTCGCCGTCGCTGTTCAGCGCCCGGGCGGAAAGGACTTTTTCCTTCTGGTTCAGCTTCAGTTCCACGCTGGGATTCACATCCAGCGAAACCGTACTCTGTACGGCGTAGGCCTGCTGGTAAATGCCCACACCGCCGCCGGCCACTACTAAAGTTAAGCAAGCTGCTGCCAGCCAGGGCGCAGCACGGAATGTTTTATGATTCTTCTGAGTTGCCTGTGTCATATCCAGGATTCCTTTCTGTTCACCGCAGCGGGCAAGCACACTGTCCACATCGCTGGGCGCAGCATGGGCCACAGCGCTGTGCAGGCGGTCCAGCATTTCTCGTTCAGTCATGGGACAAATCTCCTTCCAGTCGTTTTCTCAGCTTTTTCAGCGCGCGGTGGTATTTTGACAGGACTGTGGGCAGCGGCAGCTCCAGCAGCGCGGCAATCTCGCGGTGCTTCCAGCCGGTCACGGCGTACAGCAGCACGATCCGGCGCTCCTGCTCATCCAGCGTTTCCACAGCAGCGGAAAGGGCCAGCCGCTCCTCCGGGTCCACTCCCTGGGGAAGTTCCGGCAGCACCGCCCACTCCTCCTCGGAAAGGGTTCCGTCATGCTGCGCCTTGCGCAAACGCATCAGGCACAGGTTGCGGGTCACCGTCAGCATCCAGGCCACGGCTTTTCCCGCCGGCCGGTAGGACGGCGCGCTTTCCCAGATCTGGACAAAGGCGTCCTGGGTCACATCTTCGGCGTCCTGGGCGTTTTTCAGATAGGACAATGCCAGCGCATACACCGTTGTCCGGACTCGGTGATACAAGTCTGCCAGCGCTTCCCGGTCGCCGGAGGCGATGCGCTGCAGCAGCGCATCCAACTCCCCCTCGTCCAGCCGCCTGCGATATTCCGTTGCCATCGTCTGCATGATCAGCATGCTCTGCCCCTCCTGTCATATAGGGAATGCGCCAGCATTCCCTTTTATTGCACAGAAAGAAAAATTCTTTCAAAATTTTTTCGAAAGCGCACCTGCCGGCACCACTTCGGAATCACTTCAGAAAATTGCCCAGGCGCACACCATAGTCGTGCAGCTCCTGTTCCTGTTCCGGCGTTAAGTACTGGGGTGTGCCCAAGGCCCGCACCTGGAGATAGATCTGTGCACACTGCTCCAGGGTCTCCATGCGGGTAAAGGCCTGCCACAGGTCTTTACCCCAGGTCACCGCGCCGTGGTTGGCCAGCAGCACGGCGTTGTTGTCCTCCACATAGGGCAGGATACTGTCTGCCACCGCCTGGGTGCCGGTCATGGCATAGGGCGCCACATGCACCCGCCCCAGCTGCAGCGGCACCGGAGGCAGCAGCGGCTCCGTCAGCCCTACGCCGGCAGCCGCCAGAGCCGTGGCTGCCACCGTGTGGGCATGCACCGCCGCCTGGGCCAAGGGATTGTGCTTATACACACACAAGTGCAGCTTCAATTCGCTGGAGGGCTGGGCCGCCCCCTCCACCACCCGGCCTTCCAGATCGGTTTTGACCAGATCCGCATCCGTCAAAAAGCCCTTGGCGCTGCCGGAGCAGGTGGTCCATAAATAGTCCCCGCCGTCCACCCGGCAGCTGAGATTGCCGTCCGTCCCTTTATTCAATCCTTCTTCATACAACAGGCGGCCCACTTTTATAATCAGATCCCGGGCCTCCCGGTCTGTGGGATATGTCATGTCCGTGCCGCCTCCTTTTTCCGAAAAATCTCTTGCAGCGACACATCATAGGGGGCCCGGGCCACACCCCACGCCGTTACAATCGCGTCGATCAGTTCGTGATCCGTCACATCAAAGGCCGGGTTCCAGGTTTTGACATGCTCCGGCGCCATGCGCTTTTCGTACCACATCTCACAAATCTCGTTGCCATCGCGCTCCTCGATCACGATCTCATCGCCGGTGGGCGTATTCAAATCGATGGTGGAGGACGGCGCTACCACATAAAAGGGAATGCCATACCGCTTGGCCAGGATGGCCACGCCCAGCGTGCCGATCTTATTGGCGGCGTCGCCGTTGGCCGCCACCCGGTCACAGCCCACAAACACCGCATTGATCAGCCCCTTTTTCATCACAGAAGCCGCCATGTTATCGCAGATCAGCGTGGTGTCGATCCCCGCCGAGGACAGTTCAAAACTGGTCAGCCGGGCGCCCTGCAGCAGGGGCCGGGTCTCATCGCAGAACACACGGAAGTTGTAGCCCTTCTGATGGCCCAGATACATGGGCGCCGTGGCGGTGCCATAGCGCACCGTGGCCAGCTGGCCCGCATTGCAGTGGGTCAGCAGACCGTCCCCGGGCTTGACCAGCGTCAAACCGTTTTCGCCCAGGCGGCGGCAAACGTCAATATCCTCGGCCCAAATGGCCAGGCATTCTGCGTGCAGCATCTCCTTCAGCTCCGCCACGCTCCGGTCCGGATGGCCCAGCACCACCTGCTCCATCCGGCGCAGCGCCCAGGCCAAATTCACCGCCGTGGGGCGGGCGGAATTCAGGTAGTCCGCCGCCGCACAGAACTCTCGAGCGAAGGCTCCGTAGGTTTCCGCGGTGCTCTCCCGGGCCGCCAGGTACACGCCGATGGCCGCGGCCACACCGATGGCCGGCGCACCGCGCACCCGCAGCACCTTAATAGCCTCCCAGATCTCGTTCTGTTTGGTCAGATGCAGCAGCTTGATCTCGCCGGGCAGCAGCGTTTGGTCGATGATGACCAGCGCACCGCCTGCATCGTCCAGCGCTACGGTATCGTAATCCAAAATAGAATTCATCCCTCAACTCTCCTTTTCGATTCAGTTCTGTCTTGTTTTCTACATAAGGGTATACCTTTTACTCCCGATTGTCAAAGGGCGCGGCAGACGCGCCCTTTGACAATCGGGATGGTATAGGCAATAAACACTCCACCCTCGCCGCAGCGGGGAATGGATCTCATTGGCAGATGATGACTGCGCCATAAACAGGAAGCTATCTTTCTACTTTTTTGAAAAATAAGAAATATAAAAGGATCCCATTGATGATAAGGTCGTAAAACCTGAGCCGATCAAAGAAAATGATACTGGTTAGTAAAGATACCGCAACAATTCCCATGCTTATGATTTTGGGCAAGAGCCCCTTTTCTTTGGTGAACCAGGTAAAATAAGCCAACACAGGAGAACACAGTGCAAAAACAGTCCAGCCCAGCACAATTGTATTAGAATAGACTCCGTCCGTTATAAATGCCACAAAATAATAAGTTATGAGCATTCCTATGCAAAACGGAAACACATTCAGCATCGCTTTCTTTGGAGAGCTGCTGTATATAGAAATAAGCACCCCAAACAAAATCCATATTGCCATTTGCGAAAAAATATTGCCCAAATTTTGCGTGTATAGATCGAATAACCTGCTGACAGCCCCCAATGCCAAACCAACAAGCAGCATACTAAAAGGATTTAATAACACTTTTCTCAAAATACCATCGCCTCCAAACTCCTGCTTTTCTTTCAAAATTCGCTTTCAGTATAGCAGGTTCTTCTTTTGATGAAAACGGCTTTTAAGATTTTCTTCATCTTCCTCCGGCGCATTGACAGGAGCCGCCCCGGATGATATGCTCGATGCGAACACATTTTGCAGAAGGAGCAAATCATGTACCGGATTTTGATCGTAGAGGACGACAGCACCATTGCCGGCGTGCTGGAGCGCCACCTGTCCCAGTGGGGCTATACTACCTGCTGCGCCGCAGATTTTGAACACATTTTGGACGAAGCGGAATCCTTCGCCCCCCAGCTGGTTCTGCTGGATATTTCCCTGCCCTTTTTCAACGGCTTCCACTGGTGTACAGAGCTGCGCAAACGCTCCAGCGTGCCTATTATTTTCCTCTCCTCCGCCTCCGACCATATGAATGCCGTCATGGCTATGCAGATGGGCGGCGACGACTTCGTGTCCAAGCCCTTCGACCTGCATGTGCTGACAGCCAAGATCCAGGCCCTGCTGCGCCGCAGCTATGATTTTGCCGCCGCGCCCCATCTGCTCTCCTGCGGCGGCGCCGTCCTGAACACCGACGACGGCACGCTGCTGTGCGGAGAAGCGCGGGTAGAGCTGACCCGCAATGAATACAAGATCCTGCGCCTGCTGATGGAACACCGGGGCTGCACCGTCAGCCGCGACGAGATCATGACGGCCCTTTGGGCCTCGGACAGTTTTGTGGATGAAAACACTTTGAGCGTCAACATTAACCGTCTGCGCCGGAAACTGGCCCAGGCAGGGCTGCCGGAGTTCATCCACACCAGAAAGGGCGTGGGCTACCTTGTGGAATAAGGGCTTTATCCGGGGGTATCTCCACAGCCGCCGGGCTTTTTTTCTGCTGCAGCTGGTGTTTTTCGCCCTGTTCTGCCTGGTCTTTTTTCTCTATGATCTCCCCGCAGAGCCGGTATGTTATGCGGCCTCCCTCTGCCTGGCCGTGGGCATTGCCGTGGTTTGCCGCGATGCATACTGCTACAGCCGCCGCCGGCGGGTGCTGCAAACCCTGCTGGCCTGTGTGGAATCCACCGCCCTGGCCCTGCCGGAACCGGGAGACGCTTTGGAAGCGGATTACCAGGCCCTGCTCCAGGCAATCTGTACCCATCGCGCCGCCCTGGCAGCAGAAAACAGCAACCGCTACCGGGATCTGACAGATTACTTCACCCTGTGGGCCCACCAGGTCAAAACGCCCATCGCTGCCATGCACCTGCTGCTCCAAGCCGAAGAAACGCCCCACAGCCGGGAATTATCCGCCGAACTGTTCAAAATCGAGCAGTATGTGGAAATGGTTCTGTCCTACCTGCGGCTGGGCAGCGATCAAACGGACTATCTGTTCCGGCGGTGCGATCTGGACGCGCTGGTTCGCGCCTGCGTGCGCAAATACGCCCGGCTGTTCATTCTGCGCAAGATCTCCCTGGACTTTCAGCCCACAGGCATGACCGTGGTGACCGACGAAAAATGGCTGTCCTTTGTGATCGAGCAGCTGCTGAGCAACGCACTGAAATACACGCCGGTGGGCGGGCGCATCCGCATTTTGAAGGACGGCCCTTGTCTGGTCATAGCCGACAGCGGCATCGGTATTCGCAGCGAAGACCTGCCCCGGGTATTTGAAAAGGGCTTCACAGGGTTCAATGGCCGGGAGGATAAAAAATCCACCGGCATCGGCCTGTATTTGTGCCGCCAGATCACAAACCGGCTGAACCACGGCCTGACCATTTCTTCCCGTCCGGGAGCAGGCACCCGGGTCTACCTCCATTTTTATAAAGAACCTGCGGCAGCTGAATAGCGCCGCCTTACAAAACTGTAAGATTTCCGGGCCGAACTGTAAGCCACTTCGATGGCAGCCAGTCCGGCCCTTCTGGTATAGTGATGTCACACTCAGAAAAGGAGGCGCTTTTATGGCCCTTTTGGAAGTAAGGCATTTGAAAAAAATTTATGTTCCCCGCTTCGGCGGCAACCAGGTGCACGCCCTGACTGACGTGAATTTCTCCGTGGAGCAAGGGGAGTATGTGGCGATCATGGGCGAATCGGGCAGCGGAAAAACCACCCTGCTGAACATTCTGGCCGCCCTGGATCGCCCCACCTCCGGCGAAGTGCTGTTGGGCGGCCGGGATCTGGCCCAGGTGCCCGACGGGAAACTGGCTGCATTCCGCCGTGAAAACCTCGGCTTCGTGTTTCAGGATTTCAATCTGCTGGACACCTTCTCCCTGGAAGACAACATTTTCCTGCCTCTGGTGCTGGCGGGAGAGCAATACGGCACCAT
>CALDMR010000108.1 GCA_937915065.1 uncultured Clostridia bacterium | reverse complement strand
CTTGTACGGCGCAAAAGCGCCGCCCCGCCGTGCGGGGCCCCGGCCTTATCCGGCATCTATAACTTTGCGGACAAGACAAAAAGAAACACCAGCCGATCGGCTGGTGTTTCTTTTTGCATCGGTATACTTTTCCGTTCCGCTGTACACACTGGGAAGTGTAAAAAGGAGGAGTGTGCTATGCAAAAGCCCTTTGAATCGCCGGAGAGGGAATCTTTGGCCAGCGAATTTTTAGATCTCAGCGATACGGTGTCGTCCTGCGAGTGTACGGGACTGATGCCGCGGCCCCCGGTTAACGAAGCTGAGCGGGCCGCATATGAGGGATTGTTTTCCATGGAAGTGTCCCAGTCTGAAGAGGATGGAGAGCAGGGCGTGCGCCGGTAGAAAGGCAGGGGCTGCGGGTATAATCCCGCAGCCCTTTTGTCATACTAAGACCATCCAACGAAGGGATGGTTTTTCATGGAAACATTATCTGGGCAGTTTCAAGCGGATGTGAAAACGCTGGATGATATTCTCGGCGTGGGGCGCAATTATGATATTACCGGTCGTGCATTGGTGATCGGCGGGAAAAACGCCCATTTTTACTTTCTGGACGGCTACGGCAAAGATCAGGTGATCGAGCGGGTGCTGTCTTTTTTGCTGGCATTGTCGCCGCAGCAGCTGGACGCTGCGAACGATATGGATCAGTTTGCCAGCCGGTTTGGCACCTATGGGGAAACGGTGACGGAGGATCAGATCGAGCCCATTGTCACCTCGATTCTGTTGGGCAAGTGCCTGCTGCTGATCGAGGGGTTTGAAAAGGGGCTTCTGTTCGATGCCAAGGCTTATCCAACCCGGGGGGTGGAGGAGCCGGCCGACGGCAAAGTGTTGCGGGGCTCCCATGACGGGTTTACCGAGGTGGTCAAGAAAAATTCTGCGCTGATCCGCCGCCGTATCCGGGATCCGAAACTGGTGATGGAAAACCACCGGGTGGGCAGCCGCTCCAAAACGGATGTGGTGCTGTGTTATCTGGATGATAAGGTGGATCGCGCCGCCCTGGAGCAGATTCGGCAGCGGCTGGAAAAGGTGGATGTTTGTTCCGTTTCCATGGGCCAGGAGAGCATTGCGGAGGCTATGCACCGGCCCCAGTGGTTCAATCCCTTCCCGCGGGTGCGTTATACGGAGCGGCCTGACGCCGCCGCGGCGTCGGTCATGGAGGGGAGCATTGTGCTGATGGTGGATAACTCGCCCTCGGTGATGCTGCTGCCCACATCGTTTTTTGATTTTATTCAGGAGACCAACGATTATTATTTCCCGCCCCTGGTGGGCACCTATCTGCGCTTTGTGCGTTTTTTTGTGTTTTTGTCGTCACTGGTGGTCACGCCGCTGTGGTATCTGGCCATGATGAATCCGGAGGTGATCCCATCCTGGCTGACCTTTATCGGGATCGAAGAGCCCAACGGTGTGCCGCTGCTGCTGCAGCTGCTGCTTTTGGAGCTGATCGTGGATCTGCTCAAGCTGGCGTCGCTGAATACGCCGGATGTGCTGAGCAATTCTTTCAGTATGCTGGGAGCGCTGATTTTGGGCGACTTTGCCGTGCGGGCCAACTGGCTGGTGCCGGAGGTGCTGGTGTATATCGCCTTTGTGGCCATTGCGAACTTTGCCCAGCCCAGCTTTGAGCTGGGGTATGCCTTCAAACTGATGCGCGTGCTGCTGCTGATCCTGTCGGCGCTGTTTTCCATTTGGGGATTTTTGGCGGGCATGGGGCTGATGCTGGTGCTGATCGCGACGACGGAACCCCTGGCGGGCCACTATCTCTATCCCTTGTATCCCTTCAACCGGAAGGCTTTGAAGCACCTTTTGTTCCGCCAGCCCATCCAAAAGGATAACACTTGATACTTTCCCTTCATTGTGGTAGGATAAACACACCGAAAGAAGAAGGGAGCGATCACTTTTTATGTATAGAGAGCAGATTGAAGCCTATTTTGAGGCCCACCGGGAGGAAATGGTCCGGGATATTATGGACTTGGTGTCTATCCGCAGCGTGGACGAGGCAGCCAAGCCGGGAAAACCCTATGGGGACGGCCCTGCGGCGGCCCTGGATGCGGCGCTGAAGCTGGCAGAGGGCTATGGTTTTTCCGATGTAAAAAATGTGGACAACTATGTGGGCACGGTGACCATGGGGCCGGAGGATGTGCTGCTGGGCATCCTGGCCCATTTGGATGTGGTGCCGGAGGGCAAGGGCTGGACGGTGTGCGCCCCTTACAAGCCCGTGGTGGCAGACGGACGGATCTACGGTCGGGGCAGCAGCGACGATAAGGGCCCCGCTGTGGCGGCGCTGTATGCCCTGCGCTGCATTCAGGATCTGGGTTTGCCGCTGAAGCGGGGCGTGCGCCTGATCCTCGGCACGGCGGAGGAAACGGGCAGCAGCGATATTGAATACTATTTCAAAAAAGAAAGCGCGCCTCAGATGGTGTTTTCGCCCGATGGGGATTACCCCATCCTGAACACGGAAAAGGGCCAGCTGCGGCCCGATGTGATGGCAGACTTTGCCCAAAGCGAGGCGCTGCCCCGCATCCGTGCCATTGACGGCGGATTGGTGCTGAATGCAGTGCCGCCCGAGGCGGAAGCCATGGTGGAGGGCTTGAATGCTGAAGCTGTGAAGCCGGTGCTGGATGAGGCGGCTGCTGAAACCGGAGCCACCTTTGCGGCTGCGGATGTGACCGGCGGCGTGTATATTGTGGCCAAGGGTAAAAATGCCCATGCCTCCACGCCGATGGAGGGCAACAACGCCATCACCGCGCTGATTGCGGCCCTGCTGAAATTGCCGCTGGCGGAGAGCGAGGGCGTGGCCAAGCTGCGCGCCCTGTATGCGCTGATGCCCCATGGCGAAACCGACGGCAAAAGCTGGGGCATTGCCTGCGCTGACGAGATTTCCGGCGCGCTGACCATTTCGCTGAATATCTTCCATTGCACGGATACAGAGTTCCGCGGCAGCTTTGACAGCCGCGTGCCTCTGTGTGGCGGGGAAGAGCGCCTGTTTGCGATCCTGCGGGATAAGGCGGAGGCGGAGGGCCTGCGGGCAGAGCTGATGCTCCATGAAGCGCCCCACCACACGCCGGAGGATACGCCCCTGGTGCAGGCACTGATGAAAATTTATACGGATTACACCGGTCGTGAAGCCGCCTGCGTTTCCATGGGCGGCGGAACCTATGTGCACAATATCGAGGGCGGCGTGGGCTTTGGCTGTGCGTTCCCCGAGGAGGATAACCGTATGCACGGCCCGGATGAATTTGTGTCCATCGACACGCTGATGGTTTCCGGCAAAATGTTTGCCCAGGCCATTGCGGATCTGTGCTGCGAATAAAGGCGGAAGGCCATTTTATATACGCGGAAAAAGGAAAACCAGCGCCACCATATGGTGGCGCTGGTTTTCCTTTGCTATGCAGGCAGAGGTTATCATCTGTTGGGCGCGGAGGGCTGACCGGACTGCGTTGCGTTTTATTTCGTATATTCCAGCATCCGATTCATGGTGAGGATGCTCTGCTCCCGGGTGTAGCTGCCCTGGGGCGAGAATTTGTTGCCGTCCACGCCGTTCATAATACCGGCGGCCTGCACCTGGCCCACGGCGTCATAGGCCCATTTGGCGATTTTTTTGTTGTTGGAAAATTCGGGCGTACCGGCGGGCATGGGTTGGCCCATTACTTCGGCCAGGCGGGAGAGCATGGTGGCTGCCTGTTCCCGGGTCAGTTTCCCATTGGGCGAAAACTGGTCGCCTCCGGTGCCGTTCACCACGCCCAGGGCCGCCATTTTCTCCACATTCACATCCTTTGTATCGGAGAAGGTTTTGCGCGCTGTAATCTCGCCCATATTTTTTTCATACAGCGCCACGGCCAGTGCGCAGAATTCGGCGCGGGTGGTGGGCGCGGTGTATTTGGTTTGCAGGCTTTCCGGCACAATACCGGCATCCTTGGCCTGGTTGACTGCTTCTGCTGCCCAGGAGGAGGGCTCACTGCCGGCGGGCTTGGGTTCCGGCGCGGCGGGGGCGGTGGAGGAGCGGTAGATCACCGGTGCGCTGCCGCTGTATACGCCGGGATGGACTTCCAGCAGGTAATAGTTCATGGGTTTGGTGCTGACATAATTGCTGACGGCCAGCGCCAGACCATCGTCGCTGAAACGTGCTGTCGTACCGCTGTCGTAGGCCGAGTCAAGGACCACATCCAGGATATCGCCGTTGGACAGCTTCGGCGCGTTGGAGTTGATATTACGCGGGATTACCGTGTTGCCCTTGGTGTCGATCACGAGGCCGCTTTCAGGGTTCCCCAGGTCGCCGGCGGCCACGCCGCAGGCGGCAAAGTTGCTGCCGACCCGGCCGAAGGGGATCGCCAGCTTGCCGGTTGCATCCACTGCGCCGGACGGATAGGCGTTCCGGTTGTCCAGGGGCGCCACCGGCAGCAGGCCGCAGCAGAATTCGGCGCCATGCGCTGGCCGCATCTGGCGTATCGTGCCCGTTACCTCCTCGCTGCGGTTCACGATGGCGTACTTCTGCTCTGCTTCGTTGTAAGCGATCTCTTCTGCGGTGATCCCGCGGTAATCCCTGGCAACGGTATATCCGCCGGAAAAGTGAGCGGTGGTATCCCGGGTATTGCCGGCGGGAAATATGAGGCGGTCAGGGTACAGGCCGTTTTCATCCGGGGCAGTATTGACGGAAAAAAGGGTGTTGCCGTGGATATCTTCGAAAACCCTGCGATCATCATCGGTTTCATAGCTAAAAATCCCTTCGCCGAAGGTGTCGTTCATGTATCTATAGTAGTCGGGGAAGTAGGCAGGGTATGTTTGTACGACTTTACCAGATGTGTCGATAACGAGGATCTGCTTCTTTTTCAAATCGTTGATCAATGCATAGCCATCTCTGAATTCGCACAGCTCCTGCCCATCAGAGGGCTCCCGCACTACCTCGCCGTCGATGGTCATATATCCCCACAGCACCTCGCTGGCGGAGGGCAGCCCCAGCCGGTCCGATGTGGAGGTTTCGCCGTCCCAATATTGCACGATCCCATCGTGCACCTGTAAAGAGGAGTCGAGAATCATGCCGGGGCTGATGGTCCAGGTTTCCAGAACAATGTCGCCGTTCTTGTCTGCGTATCCGACCCGGTAGCCGTGGCGGTTGTCGTAGGGGCCGAGCAAGACCGTATATCCTTCCGAAAAGCCTGCGTAGCTCGTAACTCCGGGTAGCTTATAATCAGGGGAGTTGATTTTGTATGGCTTTACGGTGATGTAAAGGTCCTCGCCTTGATACACGCCGACGATGCCGCTGTTGTCCGCTGCAAAGGCGGTGGGCGCCAGCAGGGTCAGCCCCATGGCGGCGGCCAAAACAGCTGACAGTACTTTCTTTTTCATAAGCATTCTCCTTTTCTGTGAATAAGTGATACCACCATGCTGAGCGCGGCAGGCTGCGCGGGCAAATCCCACCACAGGCGCGGGTAAAACGCCGGTTTCTTCTGGCCGGAAAGCAGAGCGCCCTTGGTTTTCTGCCGTGGCGGCTG
>CALDMR010000107.1 GCA_937915065.1 uncultured Clostridia bacterium | reverse complement strand
TTGGCGATCTCGTCCAGGATCTCCTCTTCCAGATCCTTGTTTTCGCCATTGATGTGCAGGCGCTCCAGTTTGGCCTTCAGCTCCGGATTGCCGATGGAAAAAATATCGTGTTCACTCATAATCCTTTTGATTCCTTTCTAACGTCGTAGCGTGAATTTACAGCATGGGGAAGCGCGTGTTTTTATGGGCCAGCAGGGCCTCGTACAGCAGGTCGATCTCCTCCCGCGTGGTTCTGGCGCCGAAGCTGATGCGGAAAGCGCCTGCGGCCTTTTTCTTGCCGGGATTCAGGGCGGCGATGACATGGCTGGGCTTGCCCTTGTGGCAGGCGCTGCCGGCAGACAGGCAGAAGCCCTGGCTGCCCAGGTCGCCCACCAGATTCTGGCTGGGGTAGCCGGGCAAGGTCATGCACAATACATGGGGCGCGTCGGGCGTGCCCAGAAGCTCCATGGTGGGGATGGACAGCAGCCGCTCTTTGGCGTAGTCCTGCATGGCGCGGGTGTGGCGGAGAATTTGCTCCAGATTTGCCGCGCGCAGCTCCACCGCTTTGGCAAAACCGGCGATTTGCCCTGTGGCTTCGGTGCCGGAGCGCAGCCCTGCTTCCTGGCCGCCGCCGTGGAGCAGGGGGATGATCTTGCTGTGCAGCCCGGAACGGATATACAGGGCGCCGATGCCCTTGGGGCCGCCGATTTTGTGGGCGCTGAGGGAGATCAGATCCGCGCCGCAGTCTGCCGGGGAGAGGGGGACCTTCAAAAAGGCCTGCACGGCGTCCGTATGGAGCAGGGCGGCACTGCGGCGCTCCTTGAGCACCCGGGCGATCTCGGCGATGGGGTATACATTGCCGGTTTCGTTGTTGACCGACATCACCGACACCAGCACCGTGTCCTCCCGCAGGGCCTGGGCCACCTGTTCGGCGGTAATGCGGCCTGCCCGGTCAGGTTTCAGAACGGTGACTTCATAGCCGTTCTGCGCCAGGAATTTGCAGGGCTCCAGCACGGCGCTGTGCTCCACTGCGGTGGTGATGATGTGCTTTCCCCGGTGGCGGCCGTAATACAGGGCGGCCTGAATGGCCCAGTTGTCGCTTTCCGTGCCGCAGGAGGTGAAAAACAGCTCCTCCGGTGTGCAGCCCAGGGCGCCGGCAATCACGGCGCGGTGGGCGGCCACGGCGTCCCGTGCGGCGCGGCCCAGGGGATACTGGGCGGAGGGATTGCCGAATTGGGTGGTCAGCGCCTCCACCATGGCCCCGGCCACGGCAGGGGATACCGGCGTGGTGGCGGCATAATCGAAATAATGCATCAAATAGCGCTCCTGTTGAAAACTTTGGTCTTGTCCTATGAAAGACCTTAACGTATAATATTCATATTATAAGTATTTTCCGATGAAATGACAAGAGGGGGACGCGAAAACCTTGAAAATCGCCCTTTATACTTTAGGCTGCAAAGTCAACCAATATGAGACCCAGGCCATGGAGCAGGAGCTGCAGCGCCGCGGCCATACGCTGGCGCCCTTTGACGGCTGGGCTGACGCTTATATCATCAATACCTGCACCGTTACGGCGGTGAGCGATAAAAAATCACGCAATGCCATCCGCCGGGCCAAAAAGCTGAATCCGGCGGCGGTGGTGGGCGTGTGCGGCTGCTATGCCCAGGTGGCGCCGGAGCAGCTGGAGACCCTGGGCATCGACGTACTGAGCGGCAGCGCCGGCCGCATGGCCTTTTTGGATCTGATCGAGGGGGCGTTTGCGGAGCGCCGCCGGGTGGTGGCGGTAGACGATGCCATGGCGCGCCGCGAGTTTGAAAAACTGCCTGCCGGCGGCCTCAGCGTGCGCACCCGCGCCATGCTGAAAATCGAGGACGGCTGCGTGAATTTCTGCTCCTACTGCATCATCCCCTATGCCCGGGGGCGGGTGCGCTCCCTGCCGCTGGCGGATGCGCTGGCAGAGGTGGAGCGCCTGGCGGAAGAAGGGTACCGCGAGATCGTGCTGACGGGCATCGAGATTTCTTCCTGGGGCAAAGATCTGACCGGGGAACAAGGGCTGGCGGATCTGATCGAGGCGGTCTGCCGCGCGGTGCCGGAGGTACGGATCCGCCTGGGCAGTCTGGAACCGCGAACGGTAACGGAGGCGTTCTGTGATCGCCTGGCACCGCTGCCGAACCTGTGCCCCCAGTTCCATCTGTCGCTGCAAAGCGGATGCGACGCCACGCTCCGGCGGATGAATCGAAAGTACGATACGGCCCGGTATCTGGAGTCTGTGGCGCTGCTGCGCTGGGCCTTTGGCCGCCCCGCCATTACCACGGATCTGATCGCAGGATTCCCTGAGGAAACGGAGGAGGAATTTTCCAAGACGTTGGACTTTATCAGCCGCTGCGGCTTTGCGGAAATGCATGTGTTTCCCTATTCGATCCGCCCGGGCACGCCGGCGGCAGGCATGGAACAGGTTGAAAAGCAGGTGAAGGAAGCGCGGGCCCACCGGGCTGCCGCCGTGGCAAAAGAAATGCAGGAGGCATATCTGGATGGCTGCATCGGCGCGGTGTACCCTGTGCTGTTTGAGCAGGAGAAAAACGGCGCGTCCGCCGGACATGCACCGAATTATGCGGAAGTGTGCGTGGCTGAAAAAGGCTTGGAAAACCAGGTGAAAAACGTTCGCATAACGCATAGAAATGGCGCTGTGCTGTGGGGAGAATTGGTTTGATTGCCAGTTGTATAGCGCGCTGAAATTTGTTACAATCAGTAAAATAACAGGTGGTTTTGAGATGAGTGAAAACTTTTTTGCCTATATTTCCCGCATGCGCTACATCACGCGCTGGTCGCTGATGCGCAATTCCTACGAAGAAAATATTCAGGAGCACTCCCATATGGTGGCGGTGCTGGCCCACGGCCTGGCGGTGATCCGCAACCGCTATTTCGGCGGTTGTGTGGATGAAGGCGCTGTGGCTGTGGCGGCCCTGTACCACGACGCTTCGGAGATCCTGACCGGCGATCTGCCCACCCCTATCAAGTATTACAACCCCGCCATCCGGGATTCTTACAAGGCCATCGAGTCTGTGGCCCAGGACAAACTGCTGGGGATGCTGCCGGAGGCGATGCAGGCGGACTTTGCGCCGGTGCTGAAAGAAGCAGCGGACGGGGAAGTGGCAGAGCTGGTGAAGGCGGCGGACAAACTGGCGGCCTACATCAAATGCGTGGAGGAGCAGAAGGCGGGAAACAACGAATTCTGCGCCGCGGCAAAACAGATCCATCAAACCCTTTCTGAGTATCCTCTGCCGGAGGTGGGCTTCTTTATGGAGCATTTTCTGCCGGCATTTACCCTGACGTTGGACGAACTGAACGAATCAAACTAAAAGGAGAATACGACTATGAAAGCAATCGTTACGGTGATCGGAAAAGACCAGGTCGGCATCATTGCAGGTGTGTGCAGCAAGCTGGCGGAGTACCAGGTGAACGTGCTGGATATCAGCCAGACGGTCATGAAGGATTATTTTACCATGATGATGGTGGTGGACACCGCCCTGTGCGAGCAGCCCTTTGACACGCTGAGCGCCGCCCTGGCGGACTACGGACAGAACCGCGGGCTGAGTGTGCGTATTCAGCGGGAAGATATTTTTGACGCTATGCACAACATCTGAATCTGAGCTTTGGAAGGGGCGCGCTGCGCTCCTATTCGATTTTCCGTCAGAAGCGGCGCGCAGGTCAGCTTCCCTTTTGCCGCCGCGTGCCGGCAAAAGGGAGTTTCATACCGATGCCTTTGGCGGTTTCCTTTGGAGGTAAACTTTTATGATCAATCAAAACGACATTCTCAGCACGATCAAAATGATCGACCAGCAGCATTTGGATATCCGTACCATTACCATGGGCATTTCCCTGCTGGATTGCTGCGACAGCGACCCCAAGCGGGCCTGTGAAAAGATCTATGACAAGATCACCTGCAGCGCCAAGGATCTGGTGAAGACCGGCGAAGCCATTGAGGCGGAGTTTGGTATTCCCATCGTGAACAAGCGGATTTCCGTGACGCCCATTGCTCTGGTGGCGGGGGCTTCGGAAACCGAGGACTATGTGCCCTTTGCCGTGGCTTTGGACAAGGCCCGGGCGGCCACCGGCGTCAACTTTGTGGGCGGCTTTTCCGCCCTGGTGCAGAAGGGGATGACGCCCGCCGACCGCAAGCTGATCCGGGCGATCCCCGAGGCCCTGGCCACCACGGAGCTGGTTTGTTCCAGCGTGAATATCGGCTCCACCAAGGCGGGCATCAACATGGATGCGGTCAAAATGATGGGCCAGGTCATCAAAGACACGGCAGAGCGCACGGCGGACGCCCGCGGATTTGGCTGCGCCAAGCTGGTGGTGTTCTGCAATGCTGTGGAGGATAATCCCTTTATGGCCGGCGCGTTCCACGGTGTGTCTGAGGCGGATCGGGTGATCAATGTGGGTGTGTCCGGCCCCGGCGTGGTGCATCATGCTTTGCAGGCGGTCAAGGGCGAACCCTTTGACGTGGTGGCTGAAACCATTAAAAAGACGGCCTTCCACATTACCCGCATGGGTCAGTTGGTGGCCCAGGAGGCGTCCCGGCGGCTGGATGTGCCCTTCGGTATTGTGGATTTGTCCCTGGCGCCCACGCCGGCCATCGGCGACAGCGTGGCCCGGATTTTGGAAGAAATGGGACTGGAGACCTGCGGCACCCACGGCACCACCGCCGCCCTGGCGATGCTGAACGATGCGGTGAAGAAGGGCGGCGTTATGGCGTCCTCCAGCGTGGGCGGCCTGTCCGGCGCCTTTATTCCCGTCAGTGAGGACGAGGGCATGATTGCGGCGGCTTCCTCCGGCGTGCTGACTCTGGACAAGCTGGAGGCGATGACCTGCGTGTGCTCTGTGGGCCTGGATATGATCGCTGTTCCCGGCGAGACTTCGGCGGATACCCTGTCTGCCATCATTGCCGACGAGGCGGCCATCGGTATGGTGAACACCAAGACCACGGCCGTGCGCCTGATCCCCGCGCCGGGATTGCAGGTGGGCGACACGGTGGACTTCGGCGGGCTGCTGGGCAGCGCGCCCATCATGCCGGTTCACGGCGAAAGCGCTGCGGCGTTCATTGCCCGGGGCGGTCGGATCCCTGCACCGATGCACAGTTTGAAAAATTAAATCGAAAAATACCGGAAACCTTAAAAGTGCCGGGCAGGATGTTTTGCAGCGCATTCTGCCCGGCACTTTTGCCGGCAGCGGCAGCGGGCGGTGTTTGGCAAAAAATTCCTTGATTTTTCGTGCATTCTAACAGGGGGAGAATCCCTGTTTTTGCCTTGACGGACTTTTGTGATGGTTGTATAATTTGTACAAACATAAAAGGTTTTCTTAGGAGTCTTTGTGTGAAAAAGTTAGAAAACTGTAAAAATGCGTCATACTTCCTGTAAAGGGAGAACGTTTGTATTTCAAGGAAAGACAAGGAGCGGATAAACGTGGGAAAGAAGGACAGTTTGGCGTTTAACAGCCATGTGTTCCACGAGGGAACCATGACGCGCGGCTATGAATTTTTCGGCGCTCATCTGGAGCGGCGCGATGGCGTGGACGGCTATGTGTTCCGCACTTGGGCTCCCAACGCGGAGAGCATCTCCGTGGTGGGAGAATTTAACCACTGGAACGACCAGGCGAATCCCATGCAGAAGGTGGAGCGGGAGATTTGGGAGGCCTTTATCCCCGGCCTGCAGGAATATGATCTGTATAAGTTTTCTGTGACCGGCGCCAACGGGGAGGCCCACCTGAAAGCCGATCCCTATGCGTTCCATGCGGAAACGCGGCCCGGAACGGCCTCCAAGCTGTACGATATCACCGGCTACGAGTGGCACGACAAAGCGTTCAGGGCCCAGCGCCACAAGGAGAAGATCGGCGAATCGCCCATGAATGCCTACGAGGTGCATCTGGGCTCCTGGAGGCGGTATGAAAACGGCGATTCCATGAGCTATCGGGATCTGGCCGATCAGTTGGTGCCCTATGTAAAGGACCTGGGCTACAATTACATTGAATTGCTGCCGGTTACAGAGCATCCGCTGGACGATTCCTGGGGGTATCAGTGCACAGGTTACTTCGCGCCCACCTCCCGCTACGGAACGCCGAAAGATTTTATGTATTTTGTGGATCAGTGCCACCAGGCCGGCATCGGCGTGGTGCTGGACTGGGTGCCTGCCCATTTCTGCAAAGATGAATTCGGCCTGTTCGAGTTTGACGGCGGCCCCTGCTATGAATACAAAGATCCGAAAAAATGGGAGCATTACGGCTGGGGCACCCGCGTGTTTGACTACGGGCGGCCGGAGGTCAAATCCTTCCTGCTGTCCTCGGCAGAATACTGGCTGACCCAGTATCACATTGACGGGCTGCGGGTGGACGCCGTTGCATCCATGCTGTATCTCGATTATGACCGCAAGGACGGGCAGTGGACGCCCAACAGCAAGGGCGGGAAGGAAAACCTGGAGGCCATTGCCTTTTTGCAGGATCTGAACCGCATGGCCTTCCGCGCCAATCCCGATGTGCTGATGATCGCGGAGGAATCCACGGCCTGGCCCTTGGTATCCCGCCCGGTGGATGCGGGCGGCCTGGGGTTCAACCTGAAGTGGAACATGGGCTGGATGAACGATATGACCCACTACATCAAGCTGGATCCCTTCTTCCGGAAGGACAATCACCATGATGTGACCTTCTCCTTTATGTATGCCTTTTCCGAAAATTTTGTGCTGCCCATTTCCCACGATGAAGTGGTGCATATGAAAGGTTCGCTGATGGGCAAGATGCCGGGGGACGAAGCCCTGAAGGCGGCCGGCGTCCGTGCCTTCTATTCCTACATTCTGATGCACCCCGGCAAAAAGCTGGTGTTCATGGGGGCGGAGCTGGGCCAGATCAACGAATGGCACTTTGAAGGGGAATTGGATTGGTTCCTGCTGCAGCAGCCGCTGCACCGGCAGCTCCGTGATTTCTTCCGGGCCTCGAACCGGTTCTACCTCGACGCCAAGGAACTGTGGGAGGTAGATTTCAGCTGGGAAGGCTTCGAGTGGATCGTTCCCGATGATAGCACCAACAATGTGGTGGTGTTCCTGCGCAAGGACAAGAAGGGGAAGGAGCTTGTGTGCGTTGTCAACTTCTCCCCCGTTGAGCTGCATGATTACCGTTTCGGCGTGCCGCAGAAAAAGGAGTACCGGGAGATTTTCAATTCCGATTTGCCTGCTTTCGGGGGCACCGGGGCCGGCAATGAGAAGCCGGTGCGGACGGAATGGGTGCCGTCCCATGGCTTCCCCTGCAGCATTGCTGTCACGATCCCGCCCATGTCCGGCATTGTGCTGCGGGGCGAGGGGTATCTGCGCCTGCCCAAGAATATGGCGGCAGACCCGAAGCTGGCCGCGGCGAAAAAACCTCCGCGCAAGGGCGTTGTGGAAATAAAGAGTAAGTAATGAGAGGAAAGGATTGGCAAACGATGAAAAAAGAAGTTGTTGCAATGCTCCTGGCTGGCGGCCAGGGCAGCCGCCTGTATGTGCTGACGGGCAAGGTGGCAAAGCCTGCGATCCCCTTTGGCGGAAAATACCGCATTATTGACTTCCCTCTGTCGAACTGTGTCAACTCCGGAATCGATACGGTGGGCGTTCTGACGCAGTATCAGCCCCTGGAACTAAACAGTTATATCGGCAGCGGCCAGCCCTGGGATCTGGATCAAAGCGACGGCGGCGTACATATTCTGCCGCCCTATGTAGCCCAGGGGGATCAGGGCACCTGGTACAAGGGCACGGCCAATGCGATTTACCAAAACATCGGCTTTATCGACCTGTATGAGCCGGAGTATGTGGTGATCCTTTCCGGCGACCATATTTACAAGATGGATTACGCAAAGATGGTCAACCGCCACAAGGAAAGCGGCGCAGCCTGCACCATTTCCGTGATGGAAGTTCCCTGGGATGAGGCGCCCCGCTTCGGCATTATGAATGTGGACGGCGAGGACAATATCGTGGAGTTTGAGGAAAAGCCCAAGCAGCCCAAGAGCAATCTGGCTTCCATGGGCATCTACTGCTTTTCCTGGAAGGAACTGCGCAAATACCTGATCGACGACGAAGCCGACACATCGTCCCAGAACGACTTCGGCAAGAATATCATTCCCAATATGCTCCGCGATGGGCAGAAGATGGTGGCGTACCGCTTTGCGGGCTACTGGAAAGATGTGGGCACGCTGGACAGCCTGTGGGATGCCAATATGGATATGCTGGCCCGCAGCGGCGGACTGGATGTGTTTGATTCCGAGTGGCCCATCTATGCCCGCGCTCCCCGGAAGGCGCCCATGTATCTGGGTGAACAGGCGGTGGTCAGCCACAGCGTAGTCACCCAGGGCAGCACCATCGAAGGCTCGGTGGAGAACTCTGTGGTGGCCCATTCCGTAACAGTGGGGCCCGGCGCCAGCGTGAGATATAGTGTGGTCATGCCCGGCGCGGTGATCGAAGCCGGCGCGGTGGTGGAGTATGCCATCATCGGCGAGGGCGCAACCATCGGCGCGAAGGCCCGGGTGGGAGCACCGCCGGAAACGGCAGAGGATCCCGACCAGTGGGGCATTGCTGTGGTAGGCCCCTTCTGCAAGATTGCGGAAGATGAGGTCGTGGGGCCCAATAAGATGCTGGACCGCAATCATGAGGAGGTGCTGAGAAAATGAACCGCATGCATGGTATCATTTTTGCCTATGGCAAGTGTGCAAAGCTGCAAACCCTGGTGGAGCAGCGCGTGGCGGACTCCATTCCCTATGCCGCCCGCTACCGTATCATTGATTTTATGATCTCCAATATGGTCAACGCAGGGGTGACCGATGTGGGGATCATCCTGCAGGATAAGTATCAGAGCATGCTGGATCATCTGGGCTCCGGCAAGGACTGGGACCTGAGCCGCAAGCACGGCGGCCTGCGCCTGCTGCCTTCGGCACCCAAGAACGATCCCAGCCGCGAGTTCCGGGGCAAAATGGAAGCCCTGGCATCCATTGAAAGCTATGTCCAGCGCATCCGCCAGGATTATGTGGTACTGGCCAACGGGGCGCTGATCTGCAATATGCCCATGGGCGATGTGCTGAAGGAGCATATCCGCTCCAGCGCAGATATTACCTGTGTGTGCACCCCCAAGCGGGTGACAGATAAAGCCACTACCTATATGGTGGATGAAGCGGGAACCATTACCGATGTGCTGAGCCGCAGCAGCGTCAACGGCGGCTACGACGCCCTGGAGGTCTATGTTATCAGCAAAAAGCTGCTGCTGGAACTGATCGCAGAGTGCGACGGACACAATGAATGCAGCTTCCACCGGGCGGTGCTGCAGGATATGAAAAACAAACTGAAGCTGCATGCCTATGTGTTCCGTGGTTATGCTGCCCGTATCGTGTCCGTGGCGGATTATTATGAGCGCAGCATGGAGCTGCTGAATGCAGATGTTCGGGCAGATCTGTTTACGCCTGACCGCCCCATCCGCACCAAAGACCGCAGCGACGCTTCCACCTATTACGGCCCGGAAAGCAAGTGCGTCAACTCCCTGGTGTCCGATGGCTGCATCATCGAGGGCGAGGTGGAAAACAGCATCATTTTCCGGGGCGTCCATGTGGAGAAGGGGGCAAAAATCAGCGGCTGCATCCTGATGCAGGATACGGTGATCCACTCCGGCGCCACGATGAAATATGCCATTGCAGACAAAAATGTCACTGTGCATGAAAATCGGACGCTCATGGGCCACAGCAACTATCCCCTGTCCATTTCAAAATTCAGCGTTGTTTGACGGGAATGTGATCTGTTTTCTTGAAACTATGCGGAATAGGGAAGAAACCTTTTGACGAAGTTATAATTTTGTGAAAAAACACACTCGTATATCCAGGCGCAAACTGATATAATAATCACGCTCGGCAGAAGGGCTGCCCAGGCGGTGGGGCCGGTGCCGGACAGAAGATCGGAGGACAAGATGAAGGTATTATTCGTAACAAGCGAATGCGTTCCTTTTTGCAAGACCGGCGGCCTTGCAGACGTGGCCGGCAGCCTGCCCCAGGCCCTGGCCCGGGGCGGCGACGAGGTGGCGGTGATCCTGCCGCTGTATCAGACCGTGGCCGAAAAGTATATTGAAGAAATGGACTTCGTTAAATACATCTATGTAACGCTGGCCTGGCGCAGTGTATACTGCGGCCTGTTCCGCTGCCATAAGGACGGCGTGACCTACTATTTTATCGATAATGAGCATTATTTTGCCCGCCCCGATCTCTATGGCTATTACGATGACGGCGAGCGCTTTGCCTATTTTTCCCGCAGCGTGGTTTCCCTGCTGACGCATCTGGACTTCATGCCGGAGGTAATCCACTGCAACGATTGGCAGAGCGCCCTGGTTCCCATCTATCTGGCAGACGATGCGGTGCGTTGGGATGTGCTGCGCAGCATCCGCACCGTGTTTACCGTGCACAATATTGAATACCAGGGGCGGTATGGCCGCGAAACGCTGGAGGATCTGTTTGGCCTGCCTTCGGGATGGTATGACGGCGGCACCCTGGCTTTCTCCGGCGATGTGAACCTGCTCAAAGGTGCGCTGCTGACCTGCGATGCGGTCACTGCCGTCAGCCCCACCTATGCCCAGGAACTGAAATATTCCTATTTCGCCCACGGCATGGAGGGCGTGATGAATATGTGCGACTGGAAACTCCATGGCGTGCTCAACGGCATCGACATGAAGCGCTACGACCCCAGCTGTGACCGTCAGATCGTGGAAAATTACACGCCGGAAGACCTCAGCGGCAAGGCTGCCTGCAAGGAAGCGCTGCAAAAAGAGCTGGGGCTGAAGGTGGACCCCAATATCCCCATTGTGGCGGTGATCAGTCGGCTGGTGTCCCACAAGGGGCTGGATCTGATCTGTGAAGCGCTGGACGGCATGATGGATATCGGCATCCAGTTTGTGGTGCTGGGCAAGGGCGACTGGCAGTATGAAGAGTTCTTCAGCAACGCCCAGTACCGGTTCCCCGGTATGCTGGCGGCCCGCATTGAATACAATGAGGCCACCTCTATGCGCATTTACTCCGGCGCCGATCTGTTCCTGATGCCCTCCAAGAGCGAACCCTGCGGCCTGAGCCAGATGATTGCCATGCGCTACGGCACGCTGCCTATCGTCCGCGAAACCGGCGGCCTGAAAGACACTGTGCACCCCTATGAGGAGTGGTGCTGCGGCGGCAACGGTTTCACCTTTGCCAACTACAATGCCGGCGATATGTGGTATGTGGTGCGCGAGGCTGCGCAGCTGTTCTGGAATAATAAGAAAGCTTTCCGCACCCTGCAGGAGCGGGCCATGACGGAAGATTTCAGCTGGAAGCACAGTGCGGCGGAATACCACCGCATTTACGAGCAGATCCACAACGGCTGAGCGGGCTTGGGCAACTGAATGTGAAAAACGGGGGCCCCTCCGGGACTCCCGTTTTTGCTTGATTTTAAGTGTAAGTGAGGAAGTACTGAATGCAGCAGATTTATACAATTAAGGACATGGAAGAGGCGATCCGCGGCAAACTGCGCCTGAACTACGGGATCACGCAAAAAGATGTGAACGAGGAATATATGTTCAAGGCCTGCGCCCTGGTGCTGCGCGATATGATGGCGCTGCACGGCGCGGAGACGCTGGAACGGGTGGAGCGCGGCCACCAGCGCCAGGTGCACTATCTGTCCTTGGAATTTTTGATGGGCCGCAGCCTGATGAAGAATGCCTATAACCTGGGCGTGCTGGAAGCGATGAACGGCGCCATTGAGCGCATGGGCTTCAAGCCGGCGGACATTTTTGAGATGGAGCCCGATGCGGGATTGGGCAACGGCGGTCTGGGCCGCCTGGCTGCCTGCTACCTGGATTCCATGACCACGCTGGATATCCCGGCCACGGGCTATTCCCTGTGCTATGAGCTGGGTATTTTTAAGCAGCGCATTGTGGATGGTCAGCAGGTGGAACTGCCGGACGATTGGAAAACCATGGGCGATGCCTGGCTGATCCCCAAGCCCGAGGAGCGGGAGGAAGTACACTTCGGCGGCCATTTGCGGGAAGTGTGGCACAACGGCCAGCTCCATGTGGTGCATGAGGATTATACCACCGTGATCGCCATTCCCTGCGATATGGAGATCGCGGGCTACGGCACGGATCATGTGAATACCCTGCGCCTGTGGGATGCCAAAAGCCCCCGCACGCTGGATATGGCCCTCTTCTCCTCCGGCCAGTATGTGCGCGCCACGGAGGAGCAGACCATGGCGGAGACCATCACCAAGATCCTCTATCCCAACGACGCCCATATGGAGGGCAAATCCCTGCGCCTGAAGCAGCAGTATTTCTTTGTGTCCGCCACGGTACAGTCCCTGGTGCGCAAGCATCTGGAGATTTACGGCACGCTGAAGAATTTCCACGAAAAGAATATCATCCAGATCAATGATACCCACCCGGCCATGGTCATTCCCGAGCTGATGCGTATTTTGATGGATGAAGCCGGCTATTCCTGGGATGAGTCCTGGGAGATCACCCGCAGCTCCGTGGCCTACACCAACCACACGGTGCTGTCCGAGGCGCTGGAGCGCTGGCCCCAGTCTCTGATCGAAAGCCTGCTGCCCCGGATCTGGCAGATCATCCGGGAGATTGCCCACCGGTATCAGAAGCAGGTGGAAGAGTTTTACCACCACAATAACGGCATCACTGAAAAGATGGCCGTGGTTTGGGGCGGCGAAGTGCGCATGGCAAACCTGTGCATTGCCGGCGGCAGCGCGGTCAACGGCGTGTCCGGCCTGCACACGGAGATCCTGCGCAGCGAAGTGTTCCGCGAAGCCTGCCAGATGGAGCCCGCCAAGTTTAAGAATGTGACCAACGGCATCGATCACCGCCGCTGGCTGGCCCAAAGCAATCCCGGCCTGGATGAGCTGATCCGCGAGCTCACCGGCGGCGACAAATACCTTCTGCATCCCATGGAACTGCAGAAGCTGGACGCCTTTGCGGAGGACGCGCAGGTGCTGGAGCGCCTTGGCAAAATCAAGAAAAACAACAAGGAGGCCTTTGCCCGCTATGTAAAGCGTACCAGCGGCGTGGCGCTTAATACGGACGGCATTTTCGACGTGCAGGTCAAGCGTCTCCACGAGTATAAGCGCCAGCTGCTGAATGTGATGCAGATTATTGCCAGCTACCAGCAGCTGAAGGATCACCCGGGCATGGACTTCACGCCCCATGTGTACCTCTTCGGCGCCAAGGCCGCGCCCGGCTATAAGGTGGCGAAGGATATCATTCGCCTGATCAACGCCCTGGCGCGGGAGATCAACAGCGATCCGGTGTGCAAAGACCGGCTGCAGGTGGTGTTCCTGGAGAACTACTGCGTTTCTCTGGCTGAAAAGCTGATGCCCGCCTCCGAGGTGTCCCAGCAGATATCCACCGCCGGCAAGGAAGCTTCCGGCACCGGCAATATGAAATTCATGATGAACGGCGCGCTGACCGTCGGCACGCTGGACGGCGCCAATGTGGAAATGCACGATGTCCTCGGCGATGAGAATATGTTCCTCTTCGGCCTGCATGCCGACGAGGTGGCAGAGCTGAAGAACAGCGGCTATGATCCGTCCCTGTTCTACCAGCGCGATGGCGTGCTGCACCGGGTGCTGGATCAGATTCGCGATGGGTTTGGCGGCGTCCGGTACGACGAGCTGTACGAGCGCCTGCTCTATAACCGCTATGGCGCGGCGGACGAGTATATGCTCCTGGCCGATTTTGCCGCCTACTGCGACGCCGAGCGCCGCATGGTGGAAACCTACAAAGACCCGGCCCGGTGGAACCGTATGTCCCTGCACAACATTGCCCGCAGCGGCATCTTTGCTGCCGACCGCAGCATTGCCGAGTATGCGGACCATATCTGGACTGTGGAGCATAAGTAAAGAAACAAATAAAAAAGCCGTGCTCCTGTGGGAGCACGGCTTTTTGTCACAGTTCCTGCTGGGCCAGTTCGCGGCCCATGAGCACGCCCATGACCGAGGCCATCATCAGCCCGCGGGTCCAGCCGGAGGAGTCGCCCAAGCAGTGCAGGCCCTTCACATTGGTGTTGAACCGGGTGTCCATTTTGATCCGGTTGGAGTAGAATTTCAGCTCCGGGGAATAGAGCAGGGTTTCCGGCGCGGCAAAGCCGGGCACCACCAGATCCATGGCCTGGATAAAGTTGATGATATTCAGCATGGAACGGTAGGGCATGGCGGAGGTGATATCGCCGGCCACGGCGTCGGGCAGGGTGGGGCGCACGTTGGAATGGGCCAGTTCCTTGGCCCAGGTGCGCTTGCCGTCCAGAATGTCTCCGTAGCGCTGCACCAAAATCCGGCCTGCGCCCAGCATATTGGTCAGCTCGCCCACCTTCTGGGCGAAGGCAATGGGCTGGTTGAAGGGCTCGTTGAAATTGTGGGAGCACAGAATGGCCAGGTTGGTGTTGTCGCTTTTCAGATCCTTATAGCTGTGGCCGTTGACCACGGCCAGGTCGTTGTCGTAGTTCTCCTGGCTGACGAAGCCGCCGGGATTCTGGCAGAAGGTGCGCACCTTGTTCTTAAAGGGCTTGGGGTAGCCGATCAGCTTGGATTCATACAGGGCCCGGTTCACCGTTTCCATGACCTCGTTGCGCACCTCCACGCGGACGCCCACATCCACGGTGCCCGGCTGATGGGCGATGTTGTGCTCGGCGCATACCTTTTCCAGCCAGTCTGCGCCCCGGCGTCCGGCGGCGATCACGGTTTCGCTGGCATAGATCACCTGCTCCTGCCTGCCGTCGCTCAGCAGCACGCCCTTGCAGACGGAGTCCTCCAGCAGAATGTTGTTGCACTCCATGCCGAAGAGCATTTCCACGCCGTGGTCGGCCAGATAGTGCTCGATGGCCAGGTAGATCTCCTGGGCCTTTTCGGTGCCCATGTGGCGGATGGGGCAGTCCACCAGCTTCAGTCCTGCGGCGATGGCCCGCTTGCGGATGGCGCGGATCTCGTCGCCCTCGGTAATGCCCTCGATATGGGTGTCCGCGCCGAATTCAAGGTAGATTTTGTCGGCGTAGCCGATGGTATCCTGCACCAGGTCTGCGCCCACCAGATCCGGCAGGTCGCCGCCCACCTCGCAGGAGAGGGACAGCTTGCCGTCAGAAAAGGCGCCCGCGCCGGAAAAACCGGTGGTGATATGGCAGGGCTTGCAGTTCATGCACTTGTTGGTCACGCTTTTGGGGCAGCGGCGGTGCTCGATGGCCGCGCCCTTTTCCACCAGGGCGATGCTTTTTTTGCTGCCGCGGCGGATCAGTTCCAGGGCAGTAAAAATGCCGGCGGGGCCGGCGCCGATGATAACAACGTCTTTTTTCATGGTCTGCGCAATTCCTTTCTGTTAAAGCGGGCCGGAGCGCAAAAAAACTGCTCTCCGTGGCTATCATTTCCCCTTTCAGGGCCATTATAGTCAACTGAGGGCAGTTGGTAGAAACATCCATCCATCTCATGGATTTATATAATGCGTCCACCGTCAGCATAGCGGAAAAGCCGGAAAAAGTCAAGGGATTTGGGGAAAAAGATGAGGCGGCTGAAGGGAATGATATGCTCCCTTTAAAGTAGACAGCGGAAAAACAAAGCTGTCGAAACGGAGG
>CALDMR010000106.1 GCA_937915065.1 uncultured Clostridia bacterium | reverse complement strand
CTGCTGGAGCATCACCATCATCACAATGACAAGGCCGGCCAGTGTGACCATCAGCGCCTGTTCTTCCCGCCCGGAACGCACCAGCAGCTGATTGAGAACCGCCACAATGATCCCAATGGCTGCGATCTTAAAAATCAAATCAATATTCATGGCTCTCCCTCACACTAAAAGAATCAACAGCAGCAGCGCCGCGGAAATCTGTATCCCGGTCTGCGCCTTGAAATTACGCTGGAATTGACGCTCCAGCGCCCGGCGGCGCCCTTCCAATTCCGAACCCATCCGCAACAGTTCCCGGGCCACCTGATCAATATCATAAGACCGCAGCACCCTGGGCCACGCCTCCAGCAGCTGCTGCTCACGGGCAGCCAGATCCAGATCAGCCAGCCCCTGGCGCCACAGGATGTCCAAGTCCACATCCCCATTCTGCACACTGCGCCGCAGCCGCCTCCAAAAGGGCTGCAGGCGGGCAGGCCCCCACTGTTCCAGATAGGCCGCCAGCACGGGCAGCGCCGCTGAATCAGCGCGAATCCGCTCTGCAGAAAGCGTCAGCGCTTCTTGAAAATCTTTCAAAAGCCGGTCTTGCTGGATATAACGCCGGTAACGCGCCCATGCAAGCAGCGCCGGCGCCGTTAAAATCATCAGCGCCCCGCATACCTTCAGCATCGCTCCACCCGGTACCCCCGCGTACCCTCCCGCTTTTCCAGCACCACAAACTGATGAAACAGTTCCGTTTCCAGCAGCTCCCGGCAAATCCTCCTATGGCGGAGTTCCTGCAAATCCGCCCCGTGAACCGTGGCCAGAAAAGACACGCCGCAATTAGCCGCCAGCAGCATGGTGCGGATGTCCTCCGGAGCAGTGATCTCATCCACAGCAATCACCTGCGGATTCATAGCCCGCAGCAGCATCATCAGCGCCTGAACCTTGGGGCATCCCTCCAGCACGTCAGTACGTTCTCCCACATCCAGCTGAGGCACCCCGTTCCACAGCAGCATCAGGATCCCTTCCGCCTTCGGCGCGCCGGAGAGCACATCCGTATGCCGTCCCACATCAAATTGGGGCCTGCCGCCGCAAACCGCCGCCACTTCCCCCCGCTCGTCCACCACAGACAGGCGCAGAGGGGCATGCCCTTCGTCCCCATCGGAGAGCAAACGAATCAAATCCCGCAGCAGGGTGGTTTTGCCTCCCCCCGGCGGCGCAATCAGCAGCGTACTTTCAAAACGGCCGGCAGTCCACAGCTGCGGATACAAATCAGCAGCGCACCCCTGCACCGCTTTTGCTACGCGAACCGACACGGAAGACAGCGCCTGTACCGTGGCAATCTCCCCGCCCCGCAGCACAGCCGTACCGCACAGGCCCACACGGCAGCCCCCCTGCACCGCCACATAGCCCTGCCGGATGCTGTCCGCGCAGCGATATGCAGAAAACTCTGTGGCCCGATCCAACACCGCCTGTAAATCCTGTTCTGCCACCGGCCCGGTCTGCAGCGGCTGTTCCCCCTCCGGCCCCAAAAGGGTCAGCGGGCGGCCAATCCGCAGGCGGAATTCCTCCGTTTGTGCCTGCAGCTGCGGGCTGCAGGCCAGCACTTGCCGCTGCAGCGGCTCCGGCAGCAGCCGCGCCGCTGCCCGGCAGCTTGCGATCCGCTCTTGTATTCCCATGCATGCCATTTCCTTCTCTTTCGTGTGTGGTGATACAGTATATCGATGCCTGTCCCCAAATAGAACCGGAAAATTATGCTCCGCACTGCAGCAAAAAAGGAGCCGCCTGACAGGCGGCTCCTTTTTACATGGGCGTCTTTTCTCCTCAGCGGGAAGAACAGCAGCAACATTTCGCCCCTTCGTAATCGCAGCGCTTCTCCACTGCGTTGGGCGGGAAAAATTCGTTGACAGGGAACGCAATATTGCGGAACAGTTCGCAGGGATCGCTGCAGCTGCAGCCACTGCCGCAGGTGCACTCCTTTTCAGGCATACAGTAGCTGTAAGAGGGGATCAACAGTTGGGTATCCCGCTCCAGGCGAACCACAGAGAACTGCCCCAACGTGAGATAAACCCGCTTCCCCTGATCGGCAGCAGAAAGCTCGGAACCAAAGCAGTCGCAGATACAGCCGGGGATCTCGCACAGATCACAGTCGCAGCCGCAGCTGCAGCAGTGCCGGTCGCAGGCCTCCACCAGCTTGGTATCCAGCACAATGGGATCAACGGCTTCTACCACGGCAGTGGGGAGGCTGCTCCGCCCAATGCTGCCGGCATTCATATCGTTCATACATGCACCGGAAGTGAAAACCTTGGCGCCGCCTTCACTGCCGAACAGAATCACCCGTTTGTCAAACACGCACAGGCCTTCCACCTCGGTCGCCCGGCCGCCGCAGCCGCAGCAGGCCTGCAGCAGTACCCGGTAGAAATAGCGCAGATCCACGGTGTAAAAACCGCGATTAAAATGAATGGGCTGCACATCGGTATACACATGCAGCAGTTCTGCGCGGGCGCCCTTAACGGAAACGGCGTTGTTGATAATATCCTGCCCACAGAGAACAGGGTAAAACCGCAGGTCCTCGATACAGTCCTGATCACGGCAGCTGTCAAAAATCTTTTTGGTGTTGATACAGACAGCTTCCCGGATCTGAGCGTCGCAATTCTGCAGGGGGCCCGGAACAATCTTTTCAGACATGATAGATCCTCCTATAAGTAGTTGAAAGGAAAAATCCTTTCATGCCATTGTATGCGATCTTCCAAAATCCGTTCCCATTCGCTCCGCACCGCCTCTTGTTGCCCGACGGGAGTTGTGTTATAATACAAAAGAAGAACCGAGAGATAAGGATGTGAACAGCGATGGGACGCGTGGGTTTTATCCATGATAAACTGGATATCAAATTTTTGATCCTTTATATTTCCTCCCGCCTGATCGAGCCGGTGGGGATCGACGCTTTGACCGACCTTACCATGTGCGACGATGGCGTGGATTATTTTTCATTTTCCGAATGCCTCAACGAGCTGGTGGAAAGCGAGCACATGAAAAAAAACGAAGAAGGACTGTACTGCATCACCCCCCGGGGGCTTCGCAACAGCGAGATCTGCGAGAGCAGCATCCCTTATTCCGTGCGGATCAAGGCCGATAAAAACATTTCCTTCTATAATCAAAAGCTCAAGCGCAAGGGCTTGGTGCGCTCCAATATCACCCAGCGCACCAACGGAACTTACACCGTAAACCTTTCCCTCAGCGACGATGTGGACAATATCATGTCGCTGGATCTGATGGTGGCCAAGGAGGACATGGCCAAGCAGCTCTCCGACCATTTCCATGCCCATGCCGATCTACAACACGATCCTTGACGCGCTGCTGAAAAAATACGACAAAAAGTAAATACAAACGCTTGAAATGCTCCCGGTTCCGGGAGCATTTTTTCGCGCCTGTCGGGGCAAGCCGGGAATACAGCGGCACCACCCCGCCCCCCCTTACTACCAAACAGCAAACAAAATACCAGCCCGCAGCCTTTCTAAAACATACAGGCTGCGGGCTGGCTGAAAAGATTCTATTCTGTTGGCGGGCATTTACCACAGCGCCCGTTTCTGATAAAACCGGACGGCTCATCTTCCAAGATGTCCGCCGCCGTTGATCACTGCACCACAACGCACGCTTCGCCAAGGGTTTCTTTTAGTTCCTCTACCAAGGCGCGGTGCAGCAGGCACTGGGCAGCATAGCGCTTACCGGTATCGGCCATGACCATGATCAGGGGCGTAGTACCCGGGAACATGGACAGCACCAGCTGAATATGGCGCATTGCAGGATCTTCCAGGCCGGGACATTTGATGACCAGCCGCTTACCCTCCAGAATTTTTCCCCCGGCCGGCATAGCCTTAGCCGACGGAAGAACCGGCCCATCCAACGGGATAGCCTCGTCGCACATGATCTGGGGCGTTTTCTCGTCCCGCAGAGAAAGGCGACCGCGGATCAGCAATGTTTTTCCTTCGGACAGATAGCTGCCCGAAACCGACAGAACCTTGGCAAAGCAGAGCAGCTCCATGGAAGCCGTACTGTCCTCCACCGTAACATAAGCCATTAAGGTATTGCTCTTGGTGGTCTTTGTTTTGCTGGCAGTCACCACACCGGCAATGGTTACCCGCTGGCCATCGGCGAAGCGGGTGGGGCCATTTTCGTCGGCACAGTCCTCCAAAACAGACGCAATCGGCACAGCGCCCGCACGGCGCGCCGCTTCACGGTAGGCATCCATGGGGTGGCCCGACAGGTAAAGGCCCGTGGTCTCCTTCTCCTGGCGCATCCGCTCCTCGGCAGTGAATTCCGGGATATCCGGCAACGGGATCTCCGCAGAAGCGCTGGCTTCCGCAGCCATGAAACCGCCAAAGAAGTCCAGCTGCCCCTCCACATTCTGGCGGCGGCTTTCCACCACGCCGGAAAGCACCTGTTCATAAACCCGGTGCAGCTGAGAGCGGCGGGCGCCGGTGCTGTCAAAGGCACCTGAAAGAATCAGATTTTCCAGGGCCCGCTTATTCATATCCGTACCGTACATCCGTTCGCAGAAGGATTGCAGCGAAGTAAAGCGCCCCTTTTCCTCCCGCTCGCGCATCACTGCCTGGATAAAGCCCCGGCCGATATTTTTAATGGCCACCAGGCCAAACCGGATCCCCTGCTCCTCCACCGTAAAGCTGTCGCGGGAGAAATTGATATCCGGCGGCAGCAGCCGGATGCCGCATTCCTTACACTCGGCAATATATTCCGCCACCTTGTCCGAATTGTCCAGCACAGAAGTGAGCAGCGCCGCCATGTATTCTTTGGTAAAATGGCACTTGAAATAGGCCGTCTGGTAAGCCACCACCGCATAGGAAACAGCGTGGGCCTTATTGAAGGCATAATTGGCAAAATCGTAAATCTCTTTGTATATCGCTTCTGCCACAGGCTCCGGAATCCCATTATTCACACAGCCGGAAATATTCCGCTCTGCATCGCCATGGATAAAGGCGTTTTTTTCTTTCTCGATCTCCTTGGCCTTCTTTTTGGAAATGGCGCGGCGCACCATATCCGCCTGCCCCAGAGAATAACCGCCCAGCTTGCGGAAGATCTCAATCACCTGCTCCTGATAGACGATACAGCCGTAGGTCACGCCCAGGATCGGCTGCAGCGCCGGATGCTGATAGGTGATTTTCTCCGGGTGCTGCTTACACTCAATGAATCGCGGGATCGAATCCATGGGCCCCGGGCGGTAAAGGGCAATGATTGCGGTAATATCCTCAATATTCTGGGGTTTCAGTCCGATGCAAACGCCGGTCATGCCCGCAGACTCCATCTGGAACACGCCGGAAGTCCTTCCGGTGGACAGCATCTCATAGGTAGCCGGATCGTTGTCCGGAATACTGCCCAGATCAAAGTCCGGCTGCCGGCGGCGCACCATCTGCACCGCATCCTCCAGCACAGTGAGGTTCCGCAGCCCCAAAAAGTCCATCTTCAAAAGGCCCAGTTCTTCCAGCGTGGTCATCACATACTGGCAAACCACGGATTCGTCATTTTTTGCCAGCGGAACATATTCATACACCGGACGGCGGGTGATCACCACGCCGGCAGCGTGGGTGGACGCATGGCGGGGCATCCCTTCCAGGGCCCGGGCCGTATCGATCAGTTTTTTGTAGCGCTCGTCATTCTCATAAAACTCCCGCAGGGGTTTGCTGAGCCGCAGCGCATCGTTCAGCGTGATATGCAGAGTGTTGGGCACCTGCTTGGCGATCTGATCCACCTCAGCATAGGGAATATTCATCACCCGGCCCACGTCCCGGATCACGCCCCGGGCCGCCATGGTGCCAAAAGTAACGATTTGTGCCACATGGTCATCGCCGTATTTCCGGCGGACATAATCGACCACTTCTCCCCGGCGGGTATCACCAAAGTCCATATCGATATCCGGCATGCTGACACGCTCGGGATTTAGGAAGCGTTCAAAATACAGGCTGTACTGCATCGGGTCGATATCGGTAATGTGCAGGCAATAAGATACCATGCTGCCCGCTGCACTGCCGCGGCCGGGGCCCACAGGGATCTGTACGCTTCTGGCATAATTTACAAAATCCGACACGATGAGAAAATAATCGGTAAACCCCATTTTTTCAATCATGTCCAACTCATATTCCAGCTGCCGATGGCATTCCGGCCGCCCGGGATAGCGCTCGGCAAATCCCTTGTCGCACAGTTCGCGCAGGTAGGTGGACGAATCATACCCCTCCGGCAGCTGAAATTCCGGCAAATGATACTTGCCGAATGTAAACTCCACATTGCAGCGCTCTGCAATCTTCCCGGTATTTTCGATAGCCTCCGGATGGGTTGGAAACAGCGCAGCCATTTCCTCCGTAGAGCGCAGATAAAAATTCTGCGGCTCATACTTCATGCGGTTTGGATCGTCCAACGTTTTGCCCGTTTGAATGCACAGCAGCACATCATGGCTGTATGCATCTTCTTTGCGCAAATAGTGGGCGTCGTTGGTCACAACCAGCGGGATCCCCGTTTCCTCATGCAGGCGCAGGATACCGCCGTTGACCACCGCCTGCTCCCGGATACTGTGATCCTGCAGTTCCAGGTAAAAATGATCCGGCCCGAAAATCTCCTGCATCTGCAGGGCATACCGTTTGGCTCCCTCATAGTCGCCGCCGCGAATCCGGCGGGGGATCTCCCCTGCCAGGCAGGCCGACAAGGCGATCAGCCCGCCGGCATGTTCCCGCAGCAGCTCCAAATCGATTCGGGGCTTGATATAAAATCCCTCAGTAAAGGCCGCGCTGACCAGATAGGAAAGATTGCGATACCCTTCCTCATTTTCGCACAGCAGCACCAGATGGCGGGATTCCGCATCGAACTCATGCACTTTATCAAAACGGGTGCGCCCTTCCGGCGTGACATATACCTCGCATCCGATAATGGGCTTCACACCTTCAGCCTTGCAGGCCCGGTAAAAGTCAATGGCGCCGTACATCACACCGTGGTCCGTAATGGCCACAGCATCCTGGCCCATGGCCTTGACCAGCTTCGGCAAATCTTTGATACGGCAGGCGCCGTCCAACAGACTGAACTCCGTATGAACATGTAGATGCGCAAAGGCCATAGCGTTCCTTCCTTTCCGATTACAGCTGGCCCGCTTTTTCCTCGTCCAGCATCTGCTCCACGATCTCCGCTGCAAAAGCAATAAAATCGTTGCACCGCTTCATCGTTCCCGCCGCCTTGGCAGCCTGCATCTGCTCCGGCGTGGAAATGTCTGCCTTCAGCAAATCCATGCAGCGCTCACAGCCATACACAGCCTTGAACCGGCGATGAAATTCCCGGGTCAGCTCTGCGATCCGCTTTTTCTGCGCCGCATCTGTGCAGTCTGTATAGGGATGGGTCAAGCTGAGCACCAATACCGCGCCGGATACCGCGCCGCAGATTTCACCGCAGCGCAAACCTCCTCCAAACCCGCCGCCGGCAGCCAGAGACTGTTCCTCGCTCAGCCCCGTCACATCCGAAAACGCTGCAGCCACAGCC
>CALDMR010000105.1 GCA_937915065.1 uncultured Clostridia bacterium | reverse complement strand
AAGGAACTGCCGGAGGCCAAACTGGTGCTGCAGATCCACGATGAACTGATCGTGGAGTGCCCGGAGGCCGCGGCGGAACAGGTGCGGGAAATTCTGCAGGCAGAAATGGTGCAGGTGGCGGCGCTGCGTGTGCCGCTGATTGCCGAAGCCCACAGCGGAAAAAATTGGCTGGACGCAAAATAAGAAAGAGAGAGCGATAACATGAAGATTAAAATCGTGCCTATGGACGCTTCCCATCTGGATGCCATTGCCCGGTTGGAGCAGGCGTGCTTTTCCATGCCCTGGAGCCGGGATATGCTGGCGGAGGAACTGTATAACGACTGCGCGGCCTATTTGGTGGCAGAGGATGAGCAGGAGAATGTGGTGGGCTATGCGGGCCTGCAGGTGATCCTGGACGAGGGCTATATTACCAATGTAGCCGTTCAGCCGGAATGCCGCCGGGGGCACATTGCGTCGCGGCTGCTGGATGTGTTTTTCAACTTTGCCAAGGCCCATGACCTGCGTTTTATCAGCCTGGAGGTGCGTCCCGGCAACGGAGCGGCCATTGCCCTGTATGAAAAGCTGGGCTTTGTGGAAGCGGGCCGCCGTAAAAACTATTATCAAAAACCGAAAGAGGATGCGCTGATCCTGACAAAGTACTTTAAGGAGGCGGAAACATGCTGATCCTGGCAGTGGAATCATCCTGCGATGAAACGGCTGTTGCCCTTGTGGAGGATGGCCGCCGGGTGCTGGTGGACAAGATTGCGTCCCAGGCGGATATGCACGCCCTGTATGGCGGCGTGGTGCCGGAGATTGCGTCCCGCAAGCATGTGGAGGTCATTGCCCAGCTGGCGGAGGAGGCTTTGGCCGAGGCCGGCGTGACCCGAAAGGATTTGGATGCGGTGGCGGTCACCTATGCGCCGGGGCTGATCGGTGCGGTGCTGGTGGGCGTCAACTTTGCCAAGTCTGTGGCCTATGCCCTGGGCATTCCGCTGATCCCGGTGCACCATGTGCGGGGGCATATTGCGGCCAACTATATTGCCTTTCCGGAATTGGAACCGCCCTTTCTGGCGCTGGCCATTTCCGGGGGCAACACGCTGATTGTGGATGTGCGGGACTATACAGATTTGGAAATTGTGGGCGCTACCCGGGATGATGCGGCGGGCGAATGCTTTGATAAAGCGGCCCGGGTGCTGGGGTTGCCATACCCCGGCGGTGGACCTATGGACGCTCTGGCCCGTCAGGGTACGGCGGGAACCTATGATTTGCCCCGGGCCCATGTCAGCGGCAGTCCCTTTGATATGAGTTTTTCCGGCCTGAAAACGGCGGTGGTCAATCTGGCGCACCATGCCCAGCAGGTGGGGGAAGAATTGGATAAGGCGTCTTTGGCACTGGATTTTACCAACGCTGTCAGCGATATGCTGGTGCCCCGGGCCATGGCAGCGGCCGAAGAGCGGGGGCGCAGAACGGTGGTGGCTGCCGGCGGTGTGGCGGCCAATTCTGTGATCCGAGCCGATTTGCAGCGGGCCTGTGATGAGCGGGGATTCCGGCTGTATGTGCCGCCTTTGGCCCTGTGTGGTGATAACGGCGCAATGATCGGGTCCCAAGGGTATTATGAGTACCTGGCGGGCCGCCGGGCGGGTACGGATTTGAACGCCTATGCCACTTTGGACATTGCAGAAGGATAACTTTTGCGGGGAGGCTCCGGCTTGCAGATCGCAGGCCGGAGCTTTTTGTGCCCCAAAAGTGAGAAATGGCGAGAAATAATTTTATGTGAACTATTTTAGAGAAAAGCAAAGGGGGAAAAGTGTGCTTTCGGGGTGTGACAATTTTTGCGAATATCCGGCAAAAGTGTTGTGAATCTAAGAGAGAATGAGTGTGGAAAACGGTGTGGATAATGTGAATAACTCGTTGTACTCAAAGGTTATCAAAAAAATTATGTAAAGTCCATGCAATTTACTGCACTGAAATGGGGTGTGGGAAAATAGGGGGAGAATGGGGAAAACTACGGGAAAAAGGGGATAAAATTGAACGATCTTCGACGGAGAAAATAAATGCTGTTCCGGGCGAAATGATAGAAAACGAACTTTTTGGCGAAAAAGGGCGAAAGGCATTACCATTTGTATAGCCTTTGAAAAAAGAATGAAAATAGAGTGGTAAAATAGTTGACGAGCGGACGCAGTTGTGCTATTATATAAAAGATTTCTGCTACTGTGGCTCAGTTGGTAGAGCAGCTGATTCGTAATCAGCAGGTCGCCGGTTCGAGTCCGGCCAGTAGCTCCAGAAAATCCTCAGAACTGTAAAAGTTCTGAGGATTTTTCTTTTCTCCGGAAAACAGAGAAAACCGGGGCTTTTCATGCCCGGTGCGATTTGATATGATAAAAGAAACACCTGTGGCGGAAAAGGAGAGATGAATATGGCGCGGTTTTGTTGTCCCTAGTGCGGGGAGCCGGTGGAGATCCGGGGCGATTCCTGGGAGTGCGGCTGGTGCTGTGATTCCGGGCCTGTGAGCGCCCTGGCGGGGTATCGTGAGGCCCAGGAAAGGTATCGGGCAGCCCGGGCGGCACAGGAGCTGGAAGATGATTTGGAATTCTTGGAGTGGGATGTGATGCTTTTGGTGCGGGGGATGCGGGCTGCACCGGGGAATATTACGGAGCAGCAGATCGGGCGGTTTGTTACCCACGGGATATCGCTGGCGCTGTGCCCGGCGGAACGGCGGACGGAAAGGAACCTGGCCTTGCTGCGGGCTTTTGTGCGGCGCCATCCAAACTGTTCGGCGAGGGAGATTCTGACAGCGGCAGAGCAGGGGATTCCGGCATTTCAGGAGGAATTCTGCCTGACAGAGGAGATGCTGGGGTCGTTCTGGCAGGAGGAACTGCCCCGGATGCCTCGCTACAGATTTGCCCGGTGTTCGCCTGATTGGTTGGGGGATCTATTGGATGGATTGAGCGGAATTGAGGACTTCTTTGCGGACGAGGACAGCGAGGATGAAGCCCCTGATTTTAAAGGCATTTTGGCTGGCTACTGGCAGACGTATACACTGGATCATATTGATCCGGAGGAAGCGAGAATTGCTTTGAGCCGGTGGGATGACGAGGACTACCCATATGCCGGGAGGGATTTGCTGCTGGTTACTTTTCCGGAGGTGGCCGGGCGTTGGACGGTAGAAGAACTCTGGAGCATGTATGAGCTCCATATCATGCTGGAAACGGCGCGTTTTGCGCCGTAGACTGCAGTTGCCATGTTCCGGCTGATTCTGCATACGGCCCGGGATAGCCTGGGAAATCCGGAGGCGGCAGAGGTGCTGCTGGACGAAGATATGATGGCCCTGTTTGAAAACGAACGGGTCACGGCGGCCCTGCTGCGGGCCTTGAAAGAGGACGATGACCTTGCCCGGCAAATATGCCAGAGCAATTATGTGGGCTACCGCCACGAGGAACTGATCAAGGCCTGCAATGAGGCCCGGGAGCCGGAGCTGCGGCGCAAGCTGCTGGATCTGCTGGCAGAGAATCCTTATGGCCAGGCAGAACTGGAGATTGAACCCTATCCGGAGGAGAAGATTGTGGAGGAGCCTCCCCGGCCTGCGGTGCGGAAAAAAGCAAAACTGCCGCAGGTGGCCGCCGACGAGCAGATTTATGACTATTGCACGGTTCGGGTGAAGGACAGCAGCCAGGATCTGGCTTATCTAACAGGGGGGCTTTCCCTGCAGGTGGGAGATTGGGTGGAAGTACCCTGGGGGCCGCATCATTTGATCCGGCGGGGACAGGTGACTTCCGTGGAGCGCTGCCTGAGGGCCTTTGCCCCCTGGCCTCCGGAAAAAACAAAAACGGTGACGCGGATCGTGCCGTCTCCGTAATCCCATTATTTTAGAGAAGTGCGCGCAGAAAAGCCCCTTGGAACCATCCGGTTCCAAGGGGCTTTTTATGTCAGGCGGCCGGCCGTTGTGCCGGCCTTTTCCGGTGGGGCTCCTGTGTTATGGCGTTTCCCTGTCCTTCGGCTCCAGGGGGCGGGGAGACAGCCGGTTCAGTGTGCAGAAATAGCGGTAAAAGGCTTGGAAGTCCGGCTGGTTTTCGGGGACTGCGCCGGAGCGGCACAAATCAAAAAGAATCCGTTCGGCAACGGCGGTGGTGAAATACTTCATGGCGGTCTTTCCCCAGCGCCGGACTGCGGAACCTTCGGAGAAATAGGGCCAGAACAGGGGCTGCTCCGCTTCTGCCAGGGCTGCGCGCCAGACGGGGTGGGCCGGGATCATGCCGTCCCGGCAATAGATGCCGAAAAAGTCCTCTGGAACCATGAATAGGCCGACGATGCGGCGTTTTTCTTCCGGTGCGTCGGCGGCCCGGCAGGTCAGAAGGCACAGGGAATTGGGTTTCATCCGGTCGGGAACGCGGGGCTCCCCTTTGGAACTGCCGCTGAGGTATGTCCCGGTGGACACGGACCAGCGGTGCAATGTCTGCTCCGCCTGGGCTGTATCCAGATGGAAAGCGGTCTGGCTGTTCTGGGAGATGGGGAAATGCTGCAGGCGGTATTTGCGCTCCTGGGCGTCCTGCACGGCTTGCCAGTGGGCTTTTTCCTGGGCGGTCTGCTCCGCCAGGAGGGAGCGGATCTTCTCCTGCATGGCGCTGTTGCGCAGGGTGAGATATTGGCCGAAGGCGTCGGGATAAATAAATTTTTTGTCCCCGCCGGAAAAGCAGACGGTGAGCACATGCTCATCCAAACCGGTTACAATGCCTTTTCCAAAAGTTTTGTGGCGAATTGCCTGTCCGATCAATTGCATACGGTTCTCCTTTCCTCTGTACGGTGAAAGGGCTGTGCCGCGCCGGGCGGCAAAACCCTTTCTGATGGTTTGGAACCGCCTATATAAAAAAGAAGAACTTTCCATATGGCGCCGGGCGGCGCAATACCAAAAGCCCTTCTTTTAAGACGGTTCTTTTATTTAATATAAGTATAGTATAGCAGACCGGGCGCAAAAAAGCAAATTTTGCCGGATGGCCCTGGCGCGTAGAGGAAAAGGTGTGCCGATCGGGAGGGAACTGTTATTTTTTCAGTTCCCGGCGAACAGCGTCGGACAGGATGCGCTGCCCCTCGGGGGAGCGCAGTACGTCCAGCAGCGTGGCGCGTACCATCTCTTGAAAGGACTTGCTGTGAAGAAAGGTGTCGAACATGGAAGTGCCGCCGACGCCGGCTTCTGCCGGGGCGGAAGGGGCGGGTTTGGCGATCCGGCGAGGCGCTGCGGCGGGGATCGGCGTGTCTACGAAGTTGTCGGGATCCATATCAGCCCAGTTCTCCATTTTGGTGCGGTCATTGCTTTCGCCGCGCAGGTAGAACAGGGACACGCCGAAAAAGGCGGCCATTTTATCCTGCTGATCCCGGGTGGGCGTTTGCCGTCCGGTTTCAAATTTATCGATACTGCCCTTGGGGAAAGCCAGAGCGGCGGCCAGGGCGGGGCGGCTGAGTCCGCGTTCGGTGCGCAGGGCTTCGATGCGCTGAGCCATTGTGATCATACTGTGTTGCCTCCTGCTGTATGTTTGGGTTTAGTATACCACGCCGCCGGGGGCGTGTAAACCGAAAAAAGGTATGTATAAAACCGGCTTCCCAGGGGTGGTGGGAAGCCGGTTTTGTTGTAGATGTAGAAGATCGTAAGCTTACTTGATGTAGCTCTTGATCATCTGCTTGCCGTAATCGGTTGCTTTGTAGTAGACGCGCAGTTCGCTGTTTTCGTCCAGATCAAAGCGGGACTCTTCCAACAGGCCGTTCTTTTCAGCGGTCATCAGAGCTTCCTGCATGGGAACCGGACGCAGCATCTTGAAGCTGCTATATTCGCCCTTCAGCGCATCGATTGCGTCATTCACGCAGAATTCTTTGCCGTCCTTAAACAGCAGCATGGAATAGTACAAAGGTCTCATGATTTAAGCCTCCTTCTTCTTGAACAGGGCCAGCGGATTCAGGTTGCCGACCAGAGCGATACCAACGATCATGATCAGAGCAGCGCCCCACTGGACGGGAGTCAGCATCCAGCCTTCCTGGCCATCGATGAAGCCCAGGACGATCATGCACCAGAAGGGACCCCAGAAAGCGTATGCGCCGTTGCAGACCATACCCAGAGCTGCACCGCACATGGAAGAACCCTTATACCAGAAGGAGTATACAGGCATGGCGAAGAGGCCGGAGATGATGAAGAAGATGATGGAGCTGCCGGTGAAAGCAGTGCCCAACAGGTTGGGAGCCAGGCCGATGTTGCCATCGATCAAGCACATGAGGGGCAGCAGGATGATCATGTTGGACAAACCGGAGGTGCACTGACGAATGGTGATACCGATGTTGTACT
>CALDMR010000104.1 GCA_937915065.1 uncultured Clostridia bacterium | reverse complement strand
TAGCATAAAAATAATGGTAGGCACTTTCGTGTCTACCATTATTTTATCACTTCAGACTATTGTCCGGGCGGCTTTTTTAAGATAAGAGAGGGGAATCAGACAATGCGCTGGTGTTTGTGGATGCCGGTTTTGCAGAACTGGACCCACTCGGCCAGATTGACGGCGTGGTCGCCGATGCGCTCCAGATATTTGGCCACCATCAGGTAGTCGATGGCGCAGTCGATTTCGGGGTGCTCCTGGGCGAAATATTTGGCCAGGGAAGTTTTGATTTGGCAGAAGTAGTTGTCGATCACATCATCCTGCTCGATGACCTGGGCGGCCAGATTCAGGTCTTCGGAGGCATAGGCGGCGATGGCGGAGCGGATCATGCTCACGGCTTCGCGGCCGGTGGCGCGCAGCACGTCCAGCAGCTCCGGGATGACTTCGTTGCCCCGGCGCAGGCTGATTTCGGCAATGTCTTCGGCGGCATCACCCAGGCGCTCCAGATCGGTGACGACTTTCATGGCGGTGGAGATCTTGCGCAGATCGCCGGCCACAGGCTGCTGGCAGGCGATCAGCCCCAGGCACAGGTGCTCGATGGCGTGCTCTTCCCGGTCGATGCGGTCGTCGCCGTCGATCACGGCCTGGGCAGTTTCGGCGTTGCTGGTTTCCAGGGCGTCCATGGCGGATTCCACGGCATCGGCGGCGTGGCCGGCCATGGTCAGGATCTTTTCGTCCAGATCCTTGAGAGACTGGTCATAATTATCGCGGGTTCCCATATAGATGTACCTCCTGTTGCTCAGCCGAAACGGCCGGTGATATAGTCCTCCGTGCGCTTATCGGCGGGCATGGAGAAGATTTGCTGGGTGGGCGCGCATTCCACCAGCTCGCCCACCAGGAAGAAGGCGCACTGGTCGCTGATGCGGGCGGCCTGCTGCATATTGTGGGTCACAATGACCACGGTGTAGTTCTTTTTCAGTTCGCTCATGAGTTCTTCGATGCGCATGGTGGAAGCGGGATCCAGGGCGGAGGTGGGTTCATCCATCAGCAGCACATCCGGCTCCACAGCCAGGCTGCGGGCGATACAAAGACGCTGCTGCTGGCCGCCGGACAGGCCCAGGGCGCTTTTTTTCAGGCGGTCTTTCAGCTCGTCCCACAGGGCTGCGCCCCGCAGGGAACGCTCCACGATCTCGTCCAGTTCTGCCTTGGAATGGCTGCCGTGGAGCTTGGGGCCGTAGGTGATGTTATCGTAAATGCTCATGGGGAACGGATTGGGCTTTTGCCAGACCATGCCGATCTGGCGGCGCAGCTCCGTTACGTCGATCTCCTTGCTGTTGACATCCTGGCCCCGGAAGAACAGGTCGCCGTCGATCCGAACGCCGGGAACCAGATCCTGCATGCGGTTCATGGTTTTCAAAAAGGTGGATTTGCCGCAGCCGGAGGGGCCGATAAAGGCGGTGATCTGCTTTTCAGGGATATCAATGTTGATGTTTTTCAGGGCGTGAAAATCGCCGTAATGAAGATTCAGATTGCGGGCGTAAAGAATCGGTTCCATATTATATACCTCTCAGGATCAGTCTGTTTTGGGCTTCAGCTTGCGCTTGGCCAGCTTGGCGCAAAGGTTGATCAGCAGCACCAGTACCAGCAGTACGGCGGCAATGGCAAAGCTGACGTCGTATTTTCCCTCTTCAAAGGCGTACATGTACAGGCCCACGGACACCGCTGCTGGAATAGGCGGTCAGAAGATTGGAGGCCAGCAGCTTTCCGGCGCCGGCGGTGAACAGCAGCGCGGCGGATTCGCCCACGATGCGGCCCACGGATAAGATACAGCCGGTGACAATGCCTTCGATAGAGGAGGGCAAGATAATGGTGCGGATCATATACCACTTTTTGGCGCCCAGGGCCAGAGCGCCTTCCCGGTAGCTCATGGGGACGGTTTTCAGGCTTTCCTGGGTGGTGCGGATCACCGTGGGCAGAATCATAATGACCAGGGTCAGAGAACCGGCGGCCAGGCTGGAGCTGCTGGGCAGAGGGTTGCCGGGCAGCAGGACGTTGATGGCCTTGGGCAGGGCCTGGACGAATACCAGCATGCCCACCAGACCGTAAATGATGGAAGGGATACCGGCCAGGGTTTCGGTGGTGTATTCGATCATACGGATCAGCTTTTTATTGGTGGCATACTCCGTCAGGTAAATGGCGGCGCCCACGCCCAGGGGCAGGGCGATCAGCAGGGAGAGGGCAATGATGCACAGGGTGTTGACGATCAGGGGGAAGATGCCCATAGTTTCCTTCAATACGCTGTCGGACTGCAGGAGAAAGGCGGGGGTAACATGGGGCAGCCCCCGCATGAGCACATAGCCGAGGATGCCCGCCAGCAAAACCACCGTCAGCAGTGCTGCGGCGTATACACCGACGCGGCAGATCCCGTTAAACAACCGGCGCTTAGTCGTCATCGTGGCGGCCTCCCTTCAAAAACAGGTTCAAAAGGGCGTTGATGAGCATGATGAAGAGGAACAGCACCAGGGCGATGGAGAAGAGCGCTTCGCGCTGCAGGCCGCCGGCATAGGACATTTCCTTGGCGATGGCGGTGGTCAGGAAGGTGACGCTCTGGAACAGGCCGGGCATATTGGCCACATTGCCGGCTACCATGATCACGGCCATGGCTTCGCCGATGGCCCGGCCAATGCCCAGCACAATGCCGGCCACGATGCCGCTTCTGGCGGCGGGAATGCTGACCTTGAAATAGGTCTCGATTTTTGTGGCGCCCAGGGCCAGGCTGGCTTCTTCATACTCCTTGGGCACGGCGTTCAGGGCCGTTACGCTGGTGGATACCACATTGGGCAGGATCATCAGGGCCAGCACCAGGATCGCAGACAGCAGGCAGGCGCCGCTGGCCAGGCCGCAGACCTTGGCCACGGCGGGAACCAGCAGCGTCATGCCCAGCAGGCCGTATACAACGCTGGGGATGCCTGCCAGCAGTTCCACCGCAGTGCCCACGGCGGCCGCCAGTTTCTTGGGCGCCACTTTGGACAAAAAGACGGCGGTGAGCACACCCACGGGCACGCCGATCAGGATGGCACCGCAGGTGCCGTAGATCGACGTGAGAATAAAGGGAAGGATACCGTAGGCGGGATCGGCGGCGGTGGAGGCCCAGCGGGTGCCGAATAAAAAGTCTATCAGGCCGATTTTGCCGATGGCAGGCAGACCGGAGATGACCATATACACCGTGATCAGCGCCACACAGCCGATGGCCGTGATGCCGCAGAGGAAAAACAGCACGTTCATCACGCGCTCAATCAAGTGCTTTTCTTTCATCATTCTTTACACCTTTTCATTACAGAGCAAAGGCTTGGCGAAATTTCTCCGCCAAGCCTTTTGCAGGTCAAACTTTTGCTCAGGCGATGGGCACGCAGCCGGCCTGGAGAATCCATTCGTTAGCGCTGCCGTCGGTCACATAGGTGATGAAAGCCTGGGCGGCTTCAGACAGTTCGGCGTCCTTTTTGACCACGAAGTTGAAGGGACGCTGCACGGCGTAGCTGCCGTCCTTCACGGTTTCCTCGGTGCAGGCGACGCCGTCCACCTTCAGAGCGGTGACGGAATCATCCACTGCGGACAGAGAAGCGTAGCCGATGGCGTTTTCATTGGAAGCGACTGCGGCGGTGACAGCACCGGTGGCGGTCAGTTCCTGGGCATATTTGCAGCTGTCCTTCACGCCCACGATCTCTTCAAAACCGTCGCGGGTGCCGGAACCGGCTTCGCGGCCGATGACCACGATTTCGCCGTCATTGCCGCCCACTTCGCTCCAGTTGGTGATTTCGCCGCTGAAAATTCCGGCCAGCTGATCCAGTGTCAGATCTTCCACGGGATTGGCGGTGTTGGTGACAATGGCGATGCCGTCCAGGCATACGGTGATGGCTTCCACGGCGGTTTCGTCATCGTGCAGCACACGGGAGGAGAGGCCGATGTCCAGGGTGCCGTCGCTGGCGCCGGTGATGCCTGCGCCGGAACCGGTGGGATCATAGGTCACATTCACGCCGCTGTTCTTGGACATGAAGTCTTCCTGCAGCATGGTCATCAGCTTCTGCATGGAAGTGGAACCGCCGGTGGCGATGGTGCCGGAGAGAGCGGCTGCGGTGCCGTTGTTCTCGCTGCCGGTGGAAGGGGTGTCGTTGTTGCCGCTGCCGCAGCCGGCCAGCAGGGCGGCGCTCAGGCAGGCGGCGCCGGCCAAAGCCAGGATCTGATTCTTTTTCATCATGAAAATCCTCCAATTTTGTTTTGATTTTTAGAATGTACAATTGTTTTTTTGAGATACCGCAGAGAGGGTGTTTTCCCGCGGGACACTTTAAGCATAGTGATTTTCGCTAATTGCTGCCACCATATTTTGGTCAAATTTCCGTAAAGCTTTTGTAATGCCGGCGGGAGAAATGTAAAGTTCTTGTGTGCTTCCCCCGAAAAAACCTTGAAACGACAGGAAAATGCAGAACTTTACAAAAACTTTACAATAAACTGATAGCGGATTTTACAATTCATACTTTACAATGATTTTACAATTGTTTTTTATGAGATAATGGAGGGTAAATGGGGATGAGTATCTTCAATGTGTTTACGCTGTTCGGCGGCCTGGCCATGTTCCTCTTCGGCATGGACATCATGGGCAAGGCGCTGGAGAAGCAGGCAGGTAACAAACTGCAGATGATTTTGGCCAGGATGACGGACAACCCCCTCAAGGGGTTTATCCTGGGTATGACGGTTACTGCTGTGATCCAAAGCTCTTCGGCTACCACGGTAATGGTGGTGGGTTTTGTTAACAGCGGCCTGATGCAGCTGCATCAGGCGGTGGGCGTGATCATGGGCAGCAACGTGGGCACCACGGTGACCAGCTGGATCCTGAGCCTTTCCGGCGTGGAGGGCGACGGATTCCTGGCGACGCTGCTCAAGCCGACAGGGTTCTCTCCCATTCTTGCCCTGATTGGTATTATTCTGTATATGTTCATGAAAAATGAGCGGGCTAAGGGTGTGGGTACGATCCTGCTGGGCTTTGCGCTGCTGATGACGGGCATGAGCACCATGTCCGACGCCATGGCGCCTCTGGCAGACATTCCGGAATTCCAGGCGCTGTTTGTGAAGTTTGAAATGCCGCTGTTGGGCCTGCTCTTCGGTGCGGCGCTGACTGCCCTGCTGCAGAGCTCCTCGGCCAGTGTGGGCATTTTGCAGGCGCTGTCCCTGACGGGCGGCATCACCTGCGGCAGTGCGCTGCCCATTATTCTGGGCCAGAATATCGGTACCTGTGTAACGGCCATGCTGTCCTCCGTGGGCGCCAACAAGAGTGCGCGCCGGGCGGCCATCGTACATCTGTATTTTAATGTGATTGGCGCCCTTTTATTCATGGGCGTGTTTTACGGACTCAATGCGCTGCTGCACTTCTCGTTCCTTGATGCTGCGGTCACGCCGCTGACGATCGCACTGCTCCATACTTGCTTTAATGTGGTCGCCACGACTGTGCTGCTGCCCTTTGCCCGGGTGTTGGAAAAGCTGGCGTATCTCACGATCCCCGATCACGAGAACCCCGGCAAGACCGAGATGCTGGACGAGCGTCTGCTGGCCACCCCGGCCGTGGCCGTGCAGAACAGCCATATGCAGACGGTCAATATGGCGGAAACCGTGCGCTCCAACCTGCTGCAGGCCATGTCTCTGGTGCACAAATGGGATCCCACCTGCGCAGAGAGCGTCAGCACCAACGAAGATATTATCGATACCTATGAAGATCGGATCGGCTCCTACCTGGTCAAGCTGTCGGAGCGGGATCTGACCACGGAGGACAGCCACGAGGTGTCTGTCCTGCTGCACACCATCGGTGATTTTGAACGGATCGGCGACCATGCCTGCAACATTTATGATTCGGCGGAGGAGATCCATGAGAAGAATATGCAGATGTCTGCGGAAGCGTGGAGCGAACTGTCCGTGCTGGAATCGGTGATCCAGGATATTCTGGATCGGACAATGCATGCCTTTGAGACCAACGACCTCCACGCGGCCACCAAAGTGGAGCCCATGGAGCAGGTGGTGGATGATCTGGTGCGCAGCATGCGCGACCGCCATATCCGCCGTCTGCAAAGCGGGCAGTGCTGCATCGAGGCCGGATTTGTGCTGCAGGATCTGCTGATCAACTACGAGCGCATTGCCGACCATTGCAGCAATATTGCCGTGGCTATGATCGAGGTGGCCGAGGACAAGTTCGATGTGCATGAGTATGTGAGCACCCTGCGGGACGCCAACGAAAAATATGACGAACGCTATGAAAAATACGGCCGCCGCTATGTGCTGCCGGAGGCCGATGAAGGTCAGGTGGAATGATTGATTTACATTGTAGAGGACGACGTCAACATCCGTGAACTGGAAGAATATGCGCTGCGGAACAACGGCTTTGAAACGGCGGGGTTCAGCGACGGCAAGAGCTTTTTTGCCGCCTGCGAAAAAACGCTGCCGGAGCTGGTGATCCTGGATATTATGCTGCCCGATCAGAACGGGCTGGAGATACTCCGCCAGTTCCGGGAGAATGCGGGAACCCGCAATATCCCGGCGGTGATGGTCACTGCCAAAGACAGCGAGATCGACGTGGTCAAATGTCTGGATCAGGGGGCGGATGATTATATCAGCAAGCCCTTTGGTCTCATGGAGTTTATTTCCCGCATCCGCGCGGTGCTGCGCCGGGCCCAGAAGCAAACGGGCGAGGTGGTGCTGACATTCCGCGAGATCCAGATGGACAATACCGCCCGCCGGGTGACCGTGGGGGAAAAAGAAGTGGATCTTGCCTTTAAGGAATACGAGCTGCTGCGCTTTTTCATTGAAAACCCCAACAAGGTGCTGTCCCGGGAAGAGCTGATGAACCGGGTGTGGAACACCGACTTTTCCGGCGAAAGCCGGACGCTGGATATCCATATCCGGACGCTGCGCCAGAAACTGGGCGCCGCCGGCAACTATATCCACACGGTGCGGAAGGTGGGCTATCAGCTGACCCTGGACGGAAACGGGGAAGGCTGAGATGGAAAAAAAGATCACAAAGCGGCTGGTGCTGATGGGCGTGTGCAGCATGCTGGTCACACTGGTGCTGTGTGTCCTGGCTTTTTATACGGTATTTCAGCGCCAGACGGAGCAGGACTTGCGGGTTTCCGCTGCGGTGATCGCCGCATCCTATGAACAGATGCAGCAGGTGGAGATCCTGGAAAATTACGATCAGGAAAACCTGCGCATTACGCTGATCCGGGCCGACGGCGCCGTGCTGTTTGATACCGAGAGCGAAGAACGGCTGGAAAACCATATGAACCGGCCGGAGGTGCGCGCTGCCCTGCGCCAGGGCAGCGGCAGTGATGAGCGCACTTCCGCCACCACGGGGCGGGCCAGTTACTATTATGCCCTGCTCCTGGATAATGGCGATGTGCTGCGGGTCTCCATGGATACGAACAGCCGCTCGGATCTCTTTTGCAGCGCCCTGCCTGCCATTCTGGTGTGTTGTATCGCTGTTGTGCTGCTGAGTGTGCTGCTGAGCCTGTTTTTGACCAAATCCCTGGTGCGCCCTGTGGTGCAGATGGGGCAGAATTTGGATGCCATCGACCAATCGGTGCCGTATCCCGAGCTGCAGCCCTTTGTATCCGCCATTGTACGGGATCGGGAGATGCGCCGGGAAAATGAGAGCATGCGCCAGGAATTCACGGCCAATGTCAGCCACGAACTGAAAACGCCGCTGACTTCCATCTCCGGCTATGCCGAGCTGATCGAAACCGGGATCGCCAAGCCGGAGGATGTGCAGAGCTTTGCCCGGAAGATCCATAAGGAAGCCGGGCGGCTGCTCCATCTGGTCAATGATATCCTGCAGCTCTCCAAGCTGGACACGGCCCAGGAAACCAGGCGGGCCCAGATGGATTTTGAAGGGCTGGATCTGAAGGAGATCCTGGCGGCCTGCGCGGAAAGTCTGGCCGTCAATGCCCAGCGGGCCTATGTTACGCTGCTGTTTGAAGGGGAACATGTGCAGGTGCAGGGCAACCGGGGAGCGTTGGAGGAACTGTGTATCAATTTGTGTGACAATGCGATCCGCTATAATAAGCCCGGCGGAAAGGTGATCCTGTCCTGCGGAACGGCGGAGGGACGGCCCTATCTCCGGGTGCGGGACGACGGTATCGGTATTCCCGAGGAACAGCAGGAGCGGGTGTTTGAGCGGTTTTACCGCGTGGACAAGAGCCGCAGTAAGGAAACCGGCGGCACCGGCCTGGGGCTGGCCATTGTCAAGCACATTGCGGTGATTCACGGCGCGCAGATCGAACTGACCAGCAAGGTGGGAGAAGGCACCGATATCCGGGTGCTTTTCAAACCCACGGTGAAAAAATAAGAAAAACCCCGGCGTCCTTTTAGAAAGGTGAACTGCCCCAGATTGTGCAGACAGTACAAA
>CALDMR010000103.1 GCA_937915065.1 uncultured Clostridia bacterium | reverse complement strand
TTGCATACCAATGTCTTGTCTTCGTACATGATTTTACCCTCTCTTTGATAGAAAAAATATATGCGTTCAGCGTTTGCTGATTTCGCTGGGAATGATTTGCCGCGCCACCTTGCGCCGGATGCGCTGCACGGCATTGTCCACCGACTTTGGGGACTTGCTCACCATGACTGCTATCTCCTGATAGGACAGTCCATCCAAATAGAACCCTAAAATCTTCGCTTCGAACTCGGACAACTGGTTCTGAACCCGCTTCCACATCTCGCCGAAATTTTCCTGCAGGATCATAAGATCCTCTGGATTCGAACGGGAGAGGTCAAGCGTGCCCACGGTGTAGGAATTACTATCAAAGAAGGGTGCTTCTACAACGATAGAATGATTGAGCGCTGCATGTTTGTTCCGGTTTTGACTGCGCAGGATGCTGTATAGGCGGCTGCGAATACAAATTTCGGCAAATGTACGGAAAGATGCATCGCGGGAGGCGTCGTAATTGCGGATTGCTTTCAAAAGACCCAGCATTCCTTCCTGGATCAGGTCTTCACTGTCGCCGCCCACCAGGAAAAAAGGGCGGGCACAAATACGAACCAATCGGTTATAACGAGTAACCAATATTTCCTCTGCCTCTCGGTTGCCTTGAGCCACCAAACGGCACAGGGCGCCGTCTTCCATCTCCTTAAGATCGCACATAATAAAACCTCAGAACTCTTTTGCAATCCTTAGTATACAGGGAAAATAAATCTTCGTCAAGGAAAAGTGAGAAATTTTTTGCCTGTTTCAGGAAATTTTTAGTGATTTTACCACCTTGACCAGAGATTCGGCATACTCGTTGGCCATCTCTTCGGTTTTTGCCTCCACCATCACACGAATCAGCGCTTCTGTTCCGGAGGGGCGCAACAGGATGCGTCCATCTTCGCCAAGGCGTTCTTCCTCTGCCTTCACGGCGGCAAGCAGTTCCTCCGACGCCATAATCTGCTCCTTTACGCCGCGCTGGGGCGAAACAGGAACATTGATCAGCACCTGCGGATACTGGGCACAGCAAGCTGTTAATTCAGAAGCTTTTTTACCGCTGCGGCACAGGATCTGCAAAAACTGCAGACTGGTCAGCTGGCCGTCTCCGGTGGTGGCATATTCGCTGTAAATCATATGGCCGGACTGTTCGCCGCCCAGGCGGTAGCCGCACTCCAGCATCTTTTCAAGCACATGCCGGTCCCCCACGTCGGTGCAGACCAGATGAATTTTCTCCTTGCCGCAAAATTCATGCAAGCCAAGATTAGACATGACTGTGGCTACAATGGCGTTTCCATCCAGCTTTCCCCGCGCCCGCAGATCTGTGGCGCAGACAGCCATAATTTTATCGCCGTCGATCACCTGTCCCTTTTCATCCACCAGAAGGCAGCGGTCAGCGTCGCCGTCATAAGCCACGCCGATGTCATAGCCGTCGTTTACTACGATCTCTGCCAGGGAGGCCAGATGGGTGGAACCGCAGTGGTTATTGATATTCACGCCATTGGGCACTGCGTGCATGATGTCCACACGGGCCTTGGGAAAATGCGAAAACAGCTCCGGCGCTGTGGCAGACGCTGCGCCATTGGCGCAATCCACGCAGATGCGCAGCCCTGCCAGATCCTCCTCAATGGTGGAAAGCAGGTGTTCTATATAGTCTTCTCTGGCCTCTTTCAAGCCGCGGATCATGGTGCCGATGGCGCTTCCGGTCTTTTCGGCAATCGGTGCGTCGCCCAGAATCAACGCTTCGATGCGCGCCTCTGTTTCGTCGGGCAGTTTATAGCCCTGGCTGTTAAATACTTTGATCCCGTTATGCTCGTAGGGGTTGTGGGACGCAGAGATCACAATACCCGCGTCAGCTCCCCGCTGAACGGTGAGGAAGGCCACGGCGGGTGTGGGGATCACGCCCAGGGGCACTACATTGCCGCCCACGGAGCAGATACCGGCGATCAGCGCCGATTCCAGCATATCCGAGGAGATCCGCGTATCTTTTCCGATGGTGATTTCCGGCTGGCTCTGTTTTTCCTCTGCCAGCACCGTAGCCACCGCCTGGCCCACGCGATAGGCCATGTCTGCCGTCAGCGTTTCGCCGACGATACCGCGGATGCCATCTGTACCAAATAATTTACCCATTTCAATCAAGCTCCCTTCTGCCGGTGGCAGATTCTGTGTCTACCCTGCGAAAAAGCGCAGCAGGGTAGATCAACCATTTCCTCCCTGTTCTTTCCGAACTGTTACAGCGTCAACTGATCCATAGGAGCGCCTTCCTCCCCCGGCAGGGGCAAGTGCAGGTGCTCGTAGGCCTTGCGGGTAACGCAGCGCCCCCGGGGGGTTCGGGTCAAAAAGCCCATCTGCATCAGATAAGGCTCGTAAACATCTTCCAGGGTGACGGCCTCTTCACCAATGGTGGCGGCCAGCGTTTCCAGGCCCACAGGTCCGCCGCCGTAGTTTTCAATGATAGCCGTCATCATGCGCCGGTCCACCGCATCCAATCCCAGATAGTCGATTTCCAGGGCGGTCAGCGCAGTGTCAGCAATGTCTTTTTCGATCACGCCGTTGCCCTGCACTTGTGCAAAATCCCGCACACGGCGGAGCATGCGGTTGGCAATGCGCGGTGTTCCCCGGCTCCGCCGGGCAATCTCCATGGCGCCCTGGGGTTCGATGGGGACATCCAGGATCCCGGCACTGCGGGTAACAATGCCCGCCAGTTCCTCCGGCGTATACAATTCCAGGCGCAGCGTAACGCCGAAGCGATCCCGCAAAGGCGCGGACAGCTGCCCTGCCCGGGTGGTGGCGCCGATCAAGGTAAAACGGGGCAGATCCAAACGGATGGAATTGGCGCTGGGGCCCTTTCCAACGATGATGTCCAGGGCATAGTCCTCCATGGCGGGATAAAGGATTTCCTCCACGGCCCGGTTCAAACGGTGAATCTCGTCGACAAAAAGGATGTCGTTTTCATTCAAATTGGTCAGCAGCGCTGCCAAATCTCCGGCTTTTTCGATGGCGGGGCCGGATGTGATTCGGATATTAACTCCCATCTCTGCGGCGATGATCCCTGCCAGGGTGGTTTTTCCCAAGCCCGGAGGGCCGTGAAGCAGCACATGATCCAGAGATTCGCCGCGGCCTTTGGCGGCCGCAATAAAAACACGAAGATTTTCCTTGGCCTTTTCCTGCCCCACATATTCTTCCAGTGATTTAGGGCGCAGCGAGCTTTCCTGTGCGTCTTCAGACAAGAAGGTCTTCGTGACCAATGGCTCCTCGTACACGTCCATATCGCTTCCAAAATCGATGCTCATGCGTTCCCTTCCTTCTCCCCTGCGGACTGCGGTGCAACGCAGTCTGCGGTAACTCGCGGCACTGTGCGCAAAGAAGCGCTGTGCCGTTCCTTATATTCTTATTTCACCATTTTTTTCAAACTTTGACGGACGATTTCCTCCAAGGGAAGATGTTCCACATCTATCCCCTTGAGGGCGGCGTTGATTTCCTGACCGGAATACCCCAGAACCGCCAGCGCCTGGGCGGCGTCAGCGGCTTTGTTGGAGAGCACCACGGCGGCGGGAGCACCCTTTCCGCCGGAAAGGTCGATCTCCCCTCCGGTTTGTTTGGCTATTTTATCCTTCAACTCTAAAATAATGCGCTGAGCGATCTTCTTGCCGATGCCGGGAGCAGCTGTCAACGCTTTTTCATCCCCGGTAACCACGGCCAAAGCCAGCTGATCCGGCGTGGCGGCAGAGAGAATAGCGAGGGCTGCCTTGGGGCCCACACCGGACACGCCAATCAGCATCTTAAAACTGTTCAGCTCGTTTTGCGTATAGAATCCAAAGAGATCCATAGCATCTTCTTTTACATTCAAATAAGTGTATAGTTTGGCCCTGGCGCCCTGCTTCAGATGAGCCAGGGTGTGGTTTGTGGCTGTGCAGGCATAGCCTACGCCGCCGCAGTCGATCACGGCCAGGTTGGCCTCTATATAGGCCACTGTGCCGTCTAAATAGTAAAACAAAACGATTCCTCCTACACCGTGGGCTTTGCCGACGGATTTTGCTGCAAAAGCGAAGTGGAGCTGCGGGCGTGACAAATGGCCAGCGCCAAAGCATCGGCCGCGTCATCGGGACGAGGAACATTTTTCAGCTTCAGCAGCCGCCGTGTCATATCCATTCCCTGCCGTTTCTCCGCCTTGCCATAGCCCACCACGGCCTGTTTGACCTGGGACGGCGTATACTCGAAGATGGGCACGCCCAATTTCTCGGCAGTGTACAAAATAATGCCGCGGCCATGGGCCACAGCGATACCCGTGGTAATATTGGTGTTAAAAAACAATTCTTCCACGCTCAGCACATCCGGATGGAACGCAGTGATCAGTTCCTCCAGATCCTGATTGATTTGAAAAAGGCGCGTTGCCAAAGGCAGCCCTGCTTGGGTCAGAATAGCGCCGTAGCGCACCATTTGCAAAGCGGTGCCGCGCCCGCTGTCTACAATGCCGAACCCCACTGTGGCAATACCGGGGTCAATGCCGAGAATCCGCATGGCTGCCTCCTCCCCTTTCTTGGGATCGGATGGTGGCCAAGGGCCTTCGCATCCACTTTAGAATGGTACTATTGTACCAGTCTTTCCCTCGAAACGCAATAGATTGTTGCAAAGCCGGGGCTGCAGCGGTATACTGAAACCAATTTATACTGCAAGGAGCGATTCCAATGAAAAAAGCGATCACGGCCGAGCGTGCCCCCGCCGCCATCGGCCCCTATTCCCATGGTGTTGCTGTGGGCGACCTGTTCTTTACCTCTGGTCAGATTCCTCTGGTACCGGAAACCGGAAAACTGGTCGAAGGCCCTATCGAAGCCCAAGCGGAGCAGGTACTGCGCAATCTAGAAGCTGTGCTGGCTGCCAATGACATGACTTTTGCAAACGTGGTTAAAACCACTGTATTCCTCACGAATCTGGCGGATTTTGCAGCTGTTAACGCCGTGTATGCCACCCGGTTCCCGGAGCATCCGCCTGCCCGCTCCTGTGTACAAGTGGCTGCTTTGCCTGCCGGAGCCAAACTGGAAATCGAACTGGTAGCTGCCCGATAAGCAAAAGAACAAAAAACAGCCCGCTTGAGAAGGTGTTGACTTCTCGAGCGGGCTGTTTGGCCTTTAGATTGCCCTGGGATGGGCCTTGTTATAAACATCTTTCAACTTTTGATTGATCAAATTTGCATAAATTTGAGTGGAAGATATATCGGCATGCCCCAACATCTCCTGGATAGAGCGCAGATCCGCGCCGTTTTCCAACAAATGGGCGGCAAAGGAGTGGCGCAGGGTATGGGGCGTAATATCCTTGTCGATATGTGCCTTTTCTTGATAATATTTAATAATTTTCCAAAACCCCTGGCGACTCATGCGCTCGCCATTCATATTGACGAACAGGGCTGTCTCCTCGGGCGAGGCAATCATACCTGGGCGGATTTTCTCTACATACTCCTGCAAGGCTTTGATTGCCACAGGATACAGCGGAATGATCCGCTCCTTTCCTTTTCCTACGCAGCGCACCACTCCGGCGCTCAAGTTTAGATCCGCCAGATTCATCGAAATCAGTTCGCTGACACGGATGCCGGTAGCATAAAGCAACTCCAGCATCGCGTGATCCCGATATCCCTTCATATCGGTACACTGGGGCTGTTCTAAAAACAGTTCCACTTCCTGTCCTGTCAGAATCTGAGGCAGGTGCCGCTCCACCTTGACCGGTGTCACATCCTGGACGGGGCTCTTTTTCAGAACGCCTGCAAGAACCAGATAGTGATAAAAGGATTTTAGCGAGGCCACAGAACGGGTCACTGTTGCGGCAGACTTTCCTTTGCCCAACATGCGATTCATATATTCCTGCACAGTGTCTTTCCCTGCTGCGCACACATCACCCAATCCCTCAGACTGCAGATACGCTTCAAATTGGCGCACATCCCGCAAATATGAGCTTAAAGTGTTCGCAGACGCATGGCGCTCCTCTGCCAGATAGACGCGATAATTCTCGATATAATCGGCCACAGGCAAGGCCTCCCTCTTTGATGAATTCTTTTCCGGGGCTCTCTCTATTCCCCGTGCGGAACAATTGCATACAGCAATTCCGGTAAAAAAATATGTTCTAAAAACGCTCCCGCAGAAAGGAGCAGGACACACAGAACCAAGCAGACGGCCGTATTTCTGGCGGAGCGCTGCTCCCGGCGGCCGGCAAAATCTGCAAAAGCTGCGGTTCCTTGTGCCAGCCAAAAACAACAAGGCAGCACGATCCCACAGCGCAAGCCGAACAGCAGCCAGGCGGATGCCAGCCCACCCTCCGGCGCAGCCGCCAACACCGCGGAAACAGCAAAAGAAAAGGATAACCCTTGATAAAACAACAGGCCCGGAACCAGCAGAAAGCCCAGGACTGTACTTCCGAATAAACAAATCAGAAACGGGTATTTGCAATAAGATAGCCAGATGGCGCCGATGGAAGGGGCGGAAATCTCCCGCCGTTCCACGGCGGCAAACAGCCAGGCAAGATAGGCTTGTACCGCCCCGTCTGGCGCTGTTCCGACACCTCGGGCCAAGGTGTGCCCAACTAAAGCGCCCAGGAAAAAACACGCCGACAAAAGCAGCAGAACTATGGCAGGTGCTCCTGCTGGAGAACGAACCTGACGAGCGCGAAAAAATCTGCGGTTCACTTACAATCTCACCTCGGCAAAAGCCTATGCTTTTGCCGCAAGGCTTAGAAGCAAATTGCCGCAGCTGATAAAAATGTTTATAGACTTATCATACCCCTGGACCTCGTTTTTCGCAAGGCAAAATCCGAATCCGGGCGCATTTTTGTGTATTATGTCATATTATTATGTAAACATGGTTATGTAAATCTCGTAAAGTTGAACGGCAGTGAACCATTGGATTCTGACCGAAGGCACAAGATTATGGCCCACTCCCCGTTATAAGGTACAGGATGTGGGCCATAATCCGTTGTCTGACATCGAAAAAGTGCAATTACGCAGCGTATAGGATTTTCGAGACTTTTTCGCTTATTCTTCCGCGGCAGCCGCTGCTTTTAGTGCAATTGCACATTCCAACCGCTTGCGCTCCATTTCGCAGGCCACATGGTTCGGCTTTTTTACGTCGCCGTTTACTACCAGGTTGGAAGCGCTGCATCCACCGGTGCAATAGAACTTTGCCCAGCAGTCAGCACACTCCTCGCGGGTGTAGACATTCAAACCCGCAAAGCGTTCAGAGACCTCCAGATTGAAGCCCTCCTCATGCACATTGCCCAGCTTGTACTCCTCCCTGCCCACAAACTGGTGGCAGGGATAAATATCACCCTCCGGTGTAACTGCCACGTATTCGCAGCCGGCGCCACAGCCCCGGATGCGCTTGATCACGCAGGGGCCCTGGGACAGATCTACATTAAAATGGAAGAAATTGAAATCATGCCGGTCTTTCATGATTTCTGCCAATTTTTCATACTCGGCACAAATTCGAGGCAGATCCTCTTCCCGCAGAGCATAGTCACAGTTTTCTTCTGCAGATACCGGCTCCACAGAGATCTGACGGAAGCCCTCGTCAGCGATTGCCAGTACATCAGATGCAAAATCCAGATTCTCCCTGGTAAAGGTGCCGCGCAGGTAAAAATCCTTATCGCCGCGGCCATTCACCAGTTTTTTGAACTTGGGAACGATCACATCATAACTGCCTTTGCCATTGGGGGTGACACGGAAACGGTCGTTCACTTCCCGGCGGCCATCCAAGGACAAAACGCAGTTATCCATCTCCCGGTTGATGTAGTCGATCGTTTCATCATCTAGGAGCACGCCGTTGGTTGTAATGGTAAACCGGAAATGTTTACCGCTTTCCTGCTCCCGAGAACGGGCATACTCCACAGTAGCCTTCACCACATCCATAGCCATCAGGGGTTCGCCGCCAAAGAAATCCACTTCAATATTGCGCCGGGCGCCGGAGCGGGCAATGACAAAATCGATCGCAGCCTTGGCCGTCTCTACATCCATCAGCAACCGGCCGGTGCCAAAATCGCCGGTAGCTGCAAAGCAATACTTGCAGCGCAGGTTACAGTCGTGAGACACATGGAGGCACAATGCTTTGACCGGAGCATTCTTGATCACCGCCAGTGCCGGATTGATATAATCCGCCGCGGCAAACAGTTCGCCCCGATTTGCCAGCTCTTGCAATTCTTCATACCCCTCGCGAATCTCCTCCGCGCTGTACTGGGGCAGATTCGCGATCACATCTTCGACCGGGGTGTGTGCGTCCTGCATCTGCTCCAATACGTCATAAGTGAGCCGGTCCAGCATATGAACTGCACCACTGTTAACATCCACAGCGATATACTGGCCCAGCAGAGAAAATGTATGTACCATAAGATAGGCTCTCTCCTTTATTTTACGCAGTAGAAAGGACGGACTCTGCGCCGCCGGAAACTCCGGCAGTCCATCAGTCCGTCCTTACGGTTTCGTCAAGGAATGCGCTTACTGCTTGTTCTCGCACTTCTGGTTAGCAACGGTGCAGGAGGTTTTGCAGGCAGACTGACAAGAAGTCTGGCACTCGCCGCAACCGCCCTTTGCTGCGCTGCTCTTCAGGGTAGCGCCGTTCAAAGTCTTGATATGCTTCATCAGATTTCTCCTCCTTGGATGAAATATTGGTGTTATTTTACCATAAACTTATTTCTTTTTCAATCGTATTGCCGGATTTTTCTGAAATTTCTTCTTTTTCTTCTTGCCAAAAAGCAGCGCAGCTGCCAAAGCAGCTGCCGATACCGTCAGGGCAACCAAAGCCAACCGGGGCCAGCAGACAGCTCCGCCCCGCAGCAGCACCCCCGCTGCCGCCAGAACCGACAAAAAGATCCCCTGCGCCAAAACACCCTGTGCTAACCGTTGCCAGGGCGCCGGACCGGGCGACGCCGCAGTTCCGCCAAAGGATGCAGCAGCAAACACAGCATACAGCAAGACAAGCATCTGCTCTTCCATAACCATGCCGCTGTACAGCAGCGCAGACGCCAGCAGAATCCCCCCGGCAAACAGTACAGCCGTCACCAGCAGTCCGCGCCAGAAGGCCGTAAGAATACCGCCCCCCACTGCTTTCCGTTTTATTTCCATACGTAAAATGCCTCCCTCCGTATGCAAGGAAGCATATGCGGAGGGAGGCAGAAAAAGAACGCTCTTTAATATTTGGCTTATTTGTCTTCGGAGGAAGTTTCCTCGTCTGCGCTGAAAGCCTCTGCGCGCTCTTCGGGAGTCTGGTTTTTACGGTTCTTTTTGTCGTTGTTGGTGTCTTCGATTCTCTTCTGGACGCCCACAGTAGACACAGCCCACTTGGCAAACTCCATGCGCACCCGGTCTTCGCTGGTCTCAATGATCAAGGTATCGTCCTCGATCTTGACGATCCGGCCAATCACGCCGCCGATCGTGGTGATCTGGTCGCCCTTGCGCAGATTGTTGCGCATCTCATCCTGCTGCTTCTTTCTCTTGCTCTCAGGACGGATCATGAACAGATAGAACACCGCGATCAGAACAACGATCATTATCAGTGTGTATGCAGTACTTCCCATGCTTCATAACTCCTTTGTGATCTTCATTTATGCCCAAATCCGGGTCATATGCTTAACATTATAACAGTATACCGAAGAACGGCGCAGATTGCAAGCATTCTTTTTTCACAGCGCCAGGATTTAAATACGCCGCTCCAACAGAGGGCTGCATTCTGCGCGAAATGCGGCAAAAGTTCCCTGATCCAACGCATCGCGGATACGCTGCATCAGCGTGTTGTAGAAATACAGGTTATGCATCACGCACAGACGCAGCGCAAGCACTTCCTCCGCTTTCATGAGGTGGCGCAGATAAGCGCGCGAAAACCGGCGGCAGACAGGACAATCGCAGCTTTCGTCAATAGGATGCTCATCCGTCTTGTATTTTTCATTTTTCAGATTGATGCTGCCCTGCCAAGTATAAAGCTTGCCGTGGCGGGCATTGCGGGCAGGCATGACACAGTCAAAAAAGTCCACGCCGCGGGCTACACCTTCAATGATATTGGTGGGTGTGCCCACGCCCATGAGGTAACGGGGCTTGTCCGCAGGGGCATAGGGTTCCACCGCCTCAATGATCTCATACATAACTTCTGTGGGTTCGCCCACAGCCAGGCCGCCGATGGCAAAGCCGTCGCAGGGCAGCTGCGCAATTTCCTGCATATGATGGATACGCAGATCTTTATAAGTGCACCCCTGATTGATGCCGAAAAGCTGCTGCTGGGGATTCACTGTATTCGGCAGGGCGTTGAGCCGCTCGTGCTCCGCGATGCAGCGCTTCAGCCAGCGGGTGGTACGCTCGATAGACGCCTTGGCGTATTCATAGCGGGCAGGATTTTCCACGCATTCATCAAAAGCCATGGCGATATCCGATCCCAGATTGCTTTGGATGCGCATACTCTCCTCCGGGCCCATGAAAATTTTGCGGCCATCCACATGGGATGCAAAGGTGACACCCTCCTCCTTAATTTGGCGAAGCTTTGCTAAGGAGAACACCTGGAAACCGCCGCTGTCGGTCAGGATGGGCCCCTCCCATCCCATAAACCGATGCAGGCCGCCCATGGTGCGCACCACATCATCCCCCGGCCGCACATGGAGGTGATACGTATTGGACAGCTCAATCTGGCACCCCAGCTCCACCAGATCCGGCGCAGCCACACCGCCCTTGATGGCGGCCTGGGTGCCCACGTTCATAAACACGGGCGTCTGCACTGTGCCGTGAGCGCAGGTAAATACACCACGTCGGGCCTTGCCCTCCGTTTTTAAAACTTCAAACACAGAAAAACTCCTTTTTTATCAACTGTAAATAAACATCGCATCGCCAAAGCTGAAAAAGCGGTACTTCATATCTACCGCTTCGCGATAAGCTTCCAGTACGTGCTCCCTGCCCGCCAAAGCGGACACCAGCATAATCAATGTGCTTTCCGGCAGATGGAAGTTTGTAATCAGGCCATCCAGCACTTTGAAACGGTAACCCGGATAGATATAAATATCAGTCCATCCGGCGGATTCCTGCAAGGTGCCATCCTCTGCCGCCCAACTTTCAAGGGTGCGGCAGGATGTGGTGCCCACGCAGATCACGCGCCCCCCTGCCCGCTTTGTTTCATTAATAGTGTCGGCCGTTTCCTGAGAGATCATGCAAAATTCGCTATGCATCTCATGCTCTGTAATGTCTTCTTCCTTTACAGGGCGGAATGTGCCCAGACCCACATGCAGCGTCACATAGCACAACTTCACACCCATGGCTTCGATCTCTTCCAGCAGCTCTTTTGTAAAGTGCAGGCCTGCGGTGGGCGCCGCCGCAGAACCGGATTCCTTGGAATAAACAGTCTGATAGCGCTCTGGATCCTGCAGTTCGGCCTTAATATACGGCGGCAGGGGCATCTTGCCCAGGCGCTCCAACACCTCCAGGAAGATGCCGTCATAATCGAAGCGCACCAGGCGGTTGCCGCTTTCCAGCACTTCTGTCACCTCGGCGGTCAGCATGCCGTCACCAAAGCTCAATTTCGCCCCTGTCCGCAATTTTTTGCCGGGGCGCACAATACATTCCCAGGTTTTATTTCCGCGGTCAATGAGCAGCAGCACCTCGCAGGCGCCGCCGCCCGGCTCCCGGTGTCCCAGCAAACGGGCCGGCAGCACACGGGAATCATTCATGACCAGGCAGTCGCCGGGGCGCAGCAGCTTTGGCAAGTCGTAAAAATGGAGATGCTCCCGCGCGCCGGTCTCCTTGTGCAGCGTAAGCAGACGAGAGGCGTCCCGCCGCTCCAGGGGCGTTTGGGCAATTAGTTCTTCCGGCAAATCGTAATAAAAATCATGGGTTTTCATAAATGGTTTCTTTCGTCCTTACTGAATGGATTTAATCGTTACATCGGTGTAGTAAAAATGCAGGATATCCTCATAAGTAAGCCCCTGCTTGGCCATAGCGTTGGCGCCGTATTGACTCATCCCCACATTATGACCGCTTCCGGCGCCTTGGATCACATAGGTTTCTGCACCGCTTGATACAGATGCCGCGGAGTGATCTCCCCCGCCCAAGGCGGCCTTTCCGCCGGAAGTGATCACATAGGCGTTCTCACTATTGTATTGAGAAACCGCCCCGTTTCCGGAGATGGTAAACAGGCCTTTCAATCCCTGTAGCACGCTGCCCTTACCATTGATATAAAAGGGCCCGCCGCTCCCTTCTGCAGGCGGAACCACCGGAACAGAACTGCCTCCGGTGATGGTAAATCGCATGCTGGGCGCGGAGAACAGGAGACGGCAGCTTTCTTTTTTCACCGTTACGCTTTTACCTGCTGTGTCGGTAAATGTAATGGTGTAGATATTTCCGAGATCCGTATAGACAGGTTGTACCGCCGCCACTGTGCCGATCGCATAGCCTTTTTTTTGCAGCAGAGACGTCAGTTCCGCAGCAGTGTAGGTTTTTTCATACCGATAGTTGGGAATAGAAATCGTGGTTTCATAGGGGTCTTTCTTCCCCCGCAGATAGGGTTCCGCTGTGCTCCACACATTTTCGCTGTTTTCCGAAGCGCCGCCGTTGGAGGAATAGTAACTGCCCTCGATCAGAGTGTTCCCGTAATACAGAACCTCTCCCGCTGTGGCATCCACTGCTGCATCGGAAGCAGCTTTGGCCGCCGCCGCGCCTCGGTAAACCTGGCAATTGGTGGTGGAGCATACGTCAAAGCCCAGCGAATTGTGTTTCGTTTGGCGCAGGGCATAGGTTCGTGCGCACACAGCCTGAGCTTTCAGCGCCTCTTCCGGCCAGGAGGGACTCATTTCATAGGTGATCACACTCTTGATGTAATCCTCCAGATCCACCACGTTGATCACATTGATCTTTCCGCCGGAAAGATCAGAAGACCGGTCATATTCAAATCCGCCGTAATACCGGTAGCCCTTGAACCAGGTCTGGGCCTTTCCTCCCGTGGGCCGTGGTTCCACCGCCAGATAGGTATTTCCACTGTCGTCGTATTCAAAAAGGATCTCGTTGGTTTTGGTGCGGGTCACAGTAACGGTATAGGCCGTTCCGCTGGTAACAGAGGCGCGCGCCCGCTGATCCAGCAACACACGTTCCGCTTCAGCTTGAGAAGTGTAGCTTCCCGCCCGAACAACGAAAGAGCCGTTATCATAGGCAGGAAATGCCACGCCATATACCCCGCGCAGGCCTGCAGCGGCGGCAGCAGCTTGATCGTAGCTGCCATAGGACTGATCCATCTGCAAATGATAGCAGCCGATCACTGCAGTTCCCCCCGCGGTGCCGGGACTGTAGCTCCCGTCTTCATTTACCACCAGATTGATGTCCTGGGACATGGAGATGGTCTTTTCGGAGGTGGTGCCCAACTGAACAAAGTCCCGGTTGCTGTTATAGTAACCGAAATAGTAGCCGGAACCGGTGTCCTGATAATTTTCAAGATTTGCCGAAATCAGAGCTCCCTGACTGCTGGAGCCGTTGTAATACAGGCCCACGCGGACAGTATCGTCCTCAGTGGCCCATGCCGTAGCAGAAAAAAGGGCGGCACACAGAAAAAAAGTGGCGGCCGAAAGTATCATTTTCCTCATATTGTCCTCCATGAATGGACAGCAAATTGACAGTATTTTCGAAATATGCTAACATAAAATCGATTTTCCCAGCCAGGCCTGCCCTTCTTCAAAAAAGGCACTCCTGCCGCCGGGATAACTTTATTTATTATATTAGAATCGGGGCGCTTTTTCAACCCAATTTGTCGTCTTTTCTCGCAAAAGCACTATACCGGTTCTGTTTTGGAGGAACGCATCATGGAAAAGTATCGCGTAGGAATTATCGGAGGTACGGGCATGGTCGGCCAGCGTTTTGTTACATTGCTGGAAAACCATCCCTGGTTTGAGTTGGTTGCCGTGGCTGCCAGCGCCGCCAGCGCCGGACAGCGCTACGAAGATGCCGTAGCAGGCCGCTGGGCTATGGAAGGGGCGATTCCATCTGCCGCCCGGGATCTGGTGGTGCTGGACGCCGAGGCCGATGCAGAGACTCTGGCCGCCCAGGTCGACTTTGTCTTCTGTGCCGTGAACATGAAGAAAGAGGACATCCGCGCCCTGGAAGAGCGCTATGCCCGGCTGGAGGTACCTGTAGTATCCAACAACAGCGCCCACCGCTGGACAGAAGATGTGCCCATGGTGGTGCCGGAAATCAATGCAGACCACATCCGTGTGATCGATGCCCAAAGAAAGCGCCTGGGCACAAAAAAGGGCTTCATTGCCGTCAAGTCCAACTGCTCGATCCAGAGCTATGTCCCTGCCCTGGCTCCCCTGCTGCAATACGGTTTGGATGATGTCCTGGTGTGTACCTACCAGGCGATTTCCGGCGCAGGAAAAACCTTTGACCGCTGGCCCGAGATGGTGGACAACTGCATCCCCTACATCGGCGGCGAAGAAGAAAAAAGCGAGCAGGAACCTTTGAAAGTCTTCGGCTCCCTGCAAGACGGCAAAATTGTGGCACGGGATGATTTGTCCATCACCGCCCAGTGCTTCCGCGTGGCCTGCCAGGACGGTCACATGGCCGCTGTATTCATGCGATTCAAAGATGGCTGCAAGCCCACCATGGAGCAGATCCGTGCCGACTGGGCCGCTTATGCCGGCCGCGCCCAGGAACTGAAGCTCCCCTCTGCCCCCAAGCAGTTCCTGCACTACTTCGAGGAAGCCGACCGCCCCCAGACTAAGCTGGATCGCAATTTGGAAGGTGGTATGGCAATTTCTCTGGGCCGCCTGCGCCCGGACAGCCAGTATGACTACAAGTTTGTGGGCCTGAGCCACAACACGCTGCGGGGCGCCGCCGGCGGCGGCGTGCTCCTGGCAGAACTGCTCTGTGCCGAAGGATATATCACCAAAAACTAACAATAAAAAACGATCAAAAGCAAAGCGGGGCTGCTCCCAACAGGGAGCAGCCCCGCTTTTGATCATCCGGTGAAGCTATAAATCATTTTCAGGAAGTCGCCTTCTGTCATCTGACCCTTGGGAATTACAAAAGGGTTGGTTTGATGGAACCAAACCATCTTGTGCTTCACATAGCCTACAATTTCCGGATCCCGGTCATAGGAGACCATGAAATATCCCCGCCAGTTTTGACTGAACCAGGGATAACTGAACTGCATAGATCCACCATAATGAACATGGGGGATATCGTCCAACTCGGCAAAGGCGGGAGGATCGTTCCGGCGGGTAAAATCGGCGCACACGGTTTCTCCGCCCGCTTCGCACACTGCCCGCCCATGGGGCGCATAATCATCGTAAGAATCGATCAAAACGGCATCCGGACTAACTTTCGAGAATAGGAAGGACATGGTTTCCGTCCAATTTTGCCGCGGTTTTTCATTCCATTCAAACAAGATCGCTTCATACTGGCGCTGTTCCGGCAGTTGGAACAAATAAGCTGTAGCCTCCGGCCTCCGGGATCTCTTCTCCCCCGCAAATTCAGCGGACGCAGCATCCATCGGAACCTCCTGTACCAACTCAGCTTCTTTTAATGCCAGTAAATCCTTTTCCGCAAGAATCTCCAGCAACGCCTCCGGTGCTCCCAGCCCCGCCAGATGCTGTTGGGCGGCCCGGGCTTCGGCTGAAATAGTAGTTTTATTCAGAGACTGATACTCCATACTTATACGGCTTCCTGCCACACAACTGCAGCCAATCAGCACCAGGGATACCGCTATATACAGAACAGCGATCTTTCCAGGTGCCACGCGCACCGGCGCAGGGCACAGGCCGCAGCCCCGCTCGGCCAAATGCCTGCCTGCGCGGTTGATGCGCACCAGAACAAATGCCAAGCCGCCCAGCAGCACCAGGGCCAGAACCCCAGACCATCCTATCCAGGCGCAGATATAAAGAACTGTATATAAGCCAAGCATCCATGTGCCGGGGTTTCCGCCGGGGAGCCTCTCCCCTCTGCTCCGCCAAAATGTATCCATCCCCAAATAAAACAGCAGCAGCTGCAGCATCATCAAGGGAGCGGATACATAGAATGACAGCACCACCTGGTTCTGTACCACACCGATGGCCATCAAACTATCAGCCAAAGGCATATAAAGCAGCCGCAGGAGCGCCAAATACCACCCCAGGCGGAACCAGTTATTTTCCGACCGCAAAGATCGATACCCCAGATAAAGGAGCAGCGTACCAATCAAAGGCAACAGTATATCCAGTTCCATGAAAGGGATCGAGAGCAACGACAGGGCATACCCCGCAGTCAGGCAGAAAAATATTTTGGACCAGGGACTGATGCCTGCGGCTACTTCCGGCTCCGGTACGGGGATCTCCAATTCCCAGAATTTCTTCTCTTCAAAATCCGCCATGTCAATCACCCCCCTAAGTGTTTTTGCAGGCGCTTACGAATCCGATAGAGCCTCCCTTCGATGGCGCGCTCTGTGGTACCGTATTCTGCCGCAATCTGTGCTGTGCTTTGCAAATAATAATATTTACGGTAAAAAAGCCTTCGGTCTGCCAAAGACAGGGCAGCCAGAACCCGGCGCAGCTCTTCACTTTGCTCCTGCCGCAGCAATGCTGCTTCCGGTGTATGCCAGTCTATCTCATCCGCCGTCGTTTCGCTGTGGCGACATTGTTCCCGATCCCAGGCCAGGCGGCGGTTCCGCGCCGCATTGCGGCTCAGCACAGTAAGCCACAGGCGCAGGCTGCCTCTTTTTTCATCAAAGACAGTGATTTTCTGCCATATCAACAGGCATACTTCACTGTAACAATCCTCTTGTTCCTGGCTGTCGCTCAAAATGCCCCGAATCACATAGCGAATCATGGCCCCGTACTGTTCCAAAAGCGCTTCCATCGCCTTTTGATCGCCTTGCCGCAGCCGTGCGACCCACTCTGCCTGCTCCATACCGCCCCTCCTTTCGCTCTTTTTCTCTTTACTTTATAGTACAATCCCCGCACCCTGATCCCACGGGGCTTTTAAAAATTTTTTCAAAGCTCCGCTGTAACGCTGCATTTCAAAGAGCAGTATCGCAGCAAAGGAAGCGCCCCCTGTCAATTCAGGGCTTTTTTTCTGCCGAAAAACAATCAAGACAAGGGCAATAACCCTTGTCTTGATTGTTGATTGAAAAAGTAGGGCTCATTCCCCATCAAAAGCATCCGTTCTCCGGCGAAACCTTTTTCATAAAAATTTCCCGATCCCGTTCAAAACCGAAGGGCTCATAGAGGGAAAAGGCGTCGTCCGTGACAAGGATCCCCTTGAGCCGACAGACAGGCTCCTGGGCCAGAATCGTCCCCACCAATGTCTTCCCCACACCGCGCCCCCGATGGGCCGGATCGATGACCACGTCTTCCAGATAAAACACAGTCGTATCATCCGTTACACAGCGGGCAAACCCTACCTGTACGCCTGCATGATAAAC
>CALDMR010000102.1 GCA_937915065.1 uncultured Clostridia bacterium | reverse complement strand
GAGCAGCTGACGCTCCGGGCCGAACTATCCCGGTCTGCAATCAAGGACTGCTATACGGCCACTGTGGCGCCTGCTTCCGCCAGCGCCAAGACATTGACCTGGCGTTCTTCCAACACCGCCGTGGCCACCGTCAGCGGCAGCGGCGTTGTTACCGGCATGAAAAAGGGCACGGCCACCATCACCGCTACCAGTATCAACGGAGTGAAGGCAACCTGCTCGATCACGGTAACTGACGTTCCCGTGGCGGTTACCGGTATTAAGCTCGACCGCGGCTACCTCACGCTGAATCAGGGCAATTCCGAGCGGCTTGCCGCCACCATCACCCCCAGCAATGCCACCGATAAGAGCGTGACCTGGAAATCCTCGAATACCCGCGTGGCCACCGTCAGCAGCAGCGGCATGGTCACCGCCCAGTCGGAGGGTAGAGCTACCATCACGGCCACCGCTTCCAACGGAAAGACCGCTTCCTGCGATGTGACTGTCGAACCGGCCGTAGAGGTGCGCTATGTCACAGTGAGTCCCAGAAGCCTGACGCTGGAGGAGGGGAAGAGCAAATCCCTCAGTGCCAGCGTGTATCCTGACGATGCCGCAGACCAGAGTGTGAGCTGGAGTTCTTCTAACACCAGCGTGGCCACCGTTTCCCGTTCCGGCGTTGTTACTGCCGTGTCCCAGGGTTCCGCCCGTATTACGGCCACTTCCGGCAACGGAAAGTACGATTACTGCAATGTGACTGTAAAGGCCTCCACCGTTCCGCCGGCTTTCTCGACGCCTAAACTCAATTCCAACTATGGCCCCATGACGTTCACCTCTTACTATGCTTCGTCGGGCAGAGTGCACTACCAGTCCGTGATCTCTGATCTCACCTTTACCAAAGCTGTCTTGAGTTCCTCTGGTCGGGTTGATCTGACTGCCATCATCCAGGGTACTCAAATGACCGGCAACTATTGCTATGTCCGCGTTGAACTGTACAACAACAGCGGAAAACTGCTGGATAAAGACTATTTTGCTTCCAAGGTTGCCGAGGGTCAGGACTTTGCCCTGGAGAAGACATTCACCTTCGACTCTGCCGCCCTGCAGCAGGCATCCAAGATCAAGTTTATCAGTTATTCCGGCCACGAGGCATCCTCCGGTGCGGTTCAGCCGGAACCCACGCCTACGGATCCCAGCGACTACAACATGTATTACGGCTTTGACGGTATTCCCGAGTTCGACCAGTTTACAAAGAGCGGCCGTACTGAGATGGAAAATAACCCTGGAAAAACGGCTTCTTATATGTATGCCTCGGCTACCTTGGACGAGGTGGAGGCTTACAAAGCTGCGCTGAAGGCCTGTGGCTTTACGGAAGAGAATTCGCTTGGAACAATGTATTACTATACTAAGGGTGTCTCCGGTGAGGATGATTATCGTGAGGTGCGCCTGTCCGCCAATGCGTCCCCCTCTTCTACCAGAGTATCCGCAAATGTGATCATCTCGAAAATCAAACCCTCCAACGAGTGGTAAGCTTCTATAAGCTGCATTCCCTTTTCGCCTTATACAATGTTTAACCGGAGCGCCGGGATATCCCGGCGCTCCGGTTTTTCCGGCCAAATCGTAAAAGAGACAACAGCCGTTTCCCAGATGGCAGCGACGGCGCTGCCCGGGCCAAAGGCCCGCGGTTTCCGTGCCGAACCGGGCGGACCCGTCAAAGGATAAAAAATAGCGCCACCCTACGGTGGCGCTATTTTTGCCTGCGGTTTTCCCTGGGCGGATCAGGGGGATAGGGGCTGTTTTTTGCCGCCTCTTTGGCGGCGCTTTCTGTCATGGCGCCGGATGGGGAATCAGGATCTTTTCCACCCGGATCGACCCCGCTGCGATCTCTGCCGTCATCATGGTGATTTCCTGGTGAAACCGCCGGGGGCCGCAGGAGCCGGGATTCAGCCAGAGAATACCATCCTTTTCCTCCTGCACATATTTGTGGGAATGGCCGAACACAACCACATTTGTGCCGGAAAGATCCGGCGGCAGTTCTTTCCGGTTGTGCACTATGGTAAAGGTTACGTCCTCCAGGGTGAAGGTCAGGTCATGGGGGAGGGCGTCGGCCCACTCCTTGTCGTTGTTGCCCCGGACGATATAAAGGGGAGCATACTGCTCCAGCTGGTCTACGATTTCCCGGCGGTTGATATCGCCGCCGTGAAGAATCGCATCGGTATTTTTCAGATATTCTTTCACTTCGGGGCGCAGCAGCCCGTGGGTGTCGGAAAGAATGGCAAGTTTCATGAGGGGCACCTCCTTGTGCAGAATTTTCGATGGGTAACCTGTAAAATCCCCCTTGACTTTGACGGCCCGTCAACTGCTATACTAACGAGCAGGAGGGATGACCATGGAATATTCCATTCAGAAATTGTCGCGCCTGTCCGGGGTGACCACCCGCACTCTGCGCTGGTACGATGAAATCGGTTTGCTGAAGCCCAGTCGGGTGGCGGAAAGCGGGTACCGTTATTATGGCAGTGCGGAGGTAGACCGGCTGCAGGACATTCTTTATTACCGGGCCCTCGGGGTGGAGCTGGCCCAGATCAAGGCGTGTCTGGATGATCCCTCTTTTGACCGGCTGGCAGCGCTGCGGGAGCACCTGTCTGCGTTGGAAGCGGAACGGGTGCGGCTGACAAAGCTGATCCAGTCGGTGAAAGCAACCATTGGTGCGGAAGAAAGGAATGAGATCATGAACGACGAGCAGAAGTTTGAAGCATTCAAAGAGCGGGCCGTGGCCCATAATGAGGAAACCTATGGAGCGGAGATCCGGAGCCGGTATGGCGATGCGGTGATGGACGAGGCAAATGCCGCTGTGATGCACTTGACCCAGGAACAGTATCAGACATGGACAGAACTGGGCCGGGAAATTCAGGAGTGTTTAGAAACGGCCCTTCTGGAAGGCGCATCGCCGGAGGGAGAGATGGGAAAGAAGGTTACAGCGCTGCACTGCCGGTGGCTCACTTTAAGTGGGATGCAGTATGATCCGGAAAAGCACCGGGGCATTGCGGAACTCTATGTAGCAGATGAGCGGTTTACGGACTACTATGATTGCACCGTTCCGGGCTGCGCCCGCTTCCTGCGGGATGCGGTGCTCCGCTGGGCTGGAGTATAAACATATTTTGCATCCGCACCGTTTGGGGGCGGATGCTTTTTTTCGGGCAGCAGACAAAACCGGCGGAAACCGGGGCTGACGCCGGGTCAGTTCTGGTGCAGGGCCCAGCCACAGTCGTCGTGATAGATCATTTGCCGGGTCATGCCGCCGTCGATGCAGATATTTTCGCCGGTGATAAATCCGGCCTTGTCCGAGCAGAGGTAGAGAACCATCTGGGCAATGTCCATGGGCTGGCCCACCCGGCCGGCGGGGTGCTGGGCAGCGTCGGGGCCGTCCCAGGAGGTACCGTCGGTGTCGATCCAGCCGGGGGAGATGGCGTTGACCCGCACTTTGCCGGCCAGGCTCACGGCCAGGGCATGGGTCAGGGCGGAAATGCCGCCCTTGGCTGCTGTATAGCTTTCCGTTTGGGGCTGGCTCATCCGATCCCGGGAGGAGGAAATATTTACGATGGCTGCGCCGGGGGCAAAATGGGGGGCAAACAGCTTGGCGAGGTAAAAGGGGGCGGTAACGCCCACCCGCAGCGCATAGTTGAATTCTTCATAGGTGCAGGTGTCGATCCCCTTCATCAGGGGCAGGGCATTGTTGATCAGATAATCCACATGGCCGTGCTCCGCAATGACCTGGCGGGCAAATGCTTCCAAAATGGCCGGGTCGGCCAGATCGCCCACGAAATGATTCCCCGGCAGCCGGTCGATCACGCATACCCGGGCGCCTTCCTTTTGGAATTCCTCTGCGATCACTTTGCCGATGCCCCGGGCGCCGCCGGTGACTACGGCCACCTTGTGTTCAAACATGGTTTCCCCTCCTCATTCTGCGTCCTCATCCAACGCCTCCACCAGAAAACTCACCGGGCGGAAACCGTCGTTGCAGGAAAGCATAGCGGACTTCGGGTTTTTCATCCAGCCGTCGTAGAAGTTTTCTGCGCCGTGGCTCAGGGCCAGCACAAAGGGGGACAGAGTGTCCCAGGCGCTCTGGCAGAAGCCCGCCGGCTTTTCCCAGCCGTTGGCAATGAAAACCTGCCCCACCTCCATGTCACAGGCGTGGGAGATGGGGTTTTCATATTGGGCCATCAAATCCTCGTACCGGGTGATGCGCATGACGGTGATCTTACATTTTTTCATATAATGATCCCCTCACAGTGATCGATTTCGTGCTGGATGATCTGAGCCGTCCAGCCGGTGAAGGTTTTCAAGCGCTCCTGAAAGCGTTCGTTTTGCCAGCGCACTTTGATGGACTTCCAGCGCTTGGTCTTGCGGACGCCCTCCAGGGACAGGCAGCCTTCCTCCGTGTCATAGGGGCCGGATTTTTTGATGATTTCCGGGTTGAACATGACCATATAGGCGCCCTCGTTGTCAAAGGCGATGATGCGCTTGTTCACCCCGATCATATTAGCCGCCATTCCCACGCAACCGTCCTGGTGGTGGGCCAGTGTTTCCAGTAAGTCTGCGGCAACAGAAAGATCCTCCGGCGTGGCCGGCGCTGCTTTCTGGGCCAGAAAAGCTTCGTCTTTACAAATTTCCCGAATCATGGCAGATCCTCCTTTGGCTGCACGGCCGCAGCTGCCGGAAGCCCTGAACAGGCCCGGCAGGGGCCGGATGATGTTATGATACCTGTTTCCGGTGGAAATAGCAAGGGGCAGGGGAGGAGCCGCCGGTCAGATTTTCGCGCAGTCCATTGCGCAAATCCGATTCTTGCGGTACAATAGAAAAACAACAGTCACTGCGGCTGCGGCCGC
>CALDMR010000101.1 GCA_937915065.1 uncultured Clostridia bacterium | reverse complement strand
ACTGGCCATGGGCGGGCTGAGCGTTTCTCTGCGGGACTATGCGCGGTTTGCGCGGCTGTATTTGCAGGGAGGCAAGTACCAGGGAGAGCAGATCCTGCCGGAGGACTGGGTCAGAGACAGCATGGACGTCAGCGCGGAGTATTCCAAGCCGGGGGCCAACCACGATGCCTACAATGCAATCGGATACGGCTACCAGTGGTGGGTGCCGGAAGGAACCCAGGGCGAATTTATGGCCATCGGTGTGTATGGACAGTGGATCTATGTCAATCCCACCAAACAGGTGATCATTGTGAAAACCAGTGCGGACCCTGATTTTATGGCGGAAAACTATGAATTGAAGCATGTGGAATTCTTCAGAGCCATTGCAGAAGGCATTGCATAAAAAGCAGGGCTGCACTGCTGTGTTCTCTGAAAAAATCCCCCGTATGAATCATTCATACGGGGGATTTTTGGCAATAAAACCCGGCGGTCAGCCGCTTTGCAGGCGCCGGCAGGAAGCCGGAGCGGGTCAGGGCTGGGCGGCGGTTTTTTCCAGATAAGTTTCGTAATCGGTGCGGAAATCATCCATGGTGCCGTCGGCATTGAAGCGGAACACGCGGCTGGCCACGGTTTCTACCAGCTGATGGTCGTGGCAGGCGAACAGCACGTTGCACTTTACATTTTCAAGGCCGTTGTTGACGGCGGCGATGGATTCCAGATCCAAATGGTTGGTGGGCTGATCCAGCAGCAGCACATTGGCCCCGGAAAGCATCATGCGCGAGAGCATGCAGCGCACCTTTTCTCCGCCGGAGAGTACTTTTACGGGCTTATAGACTTCGTCGCCGGAGAAGAGCATCCGGCCCAGGAAGCCCCGCAGATAGGTTTCGTGGGGATCCGGGGAATACTGGCGCAGCCACTGAACCAGATTATCGTCGTTGTCCTGGAAGTAGGGGGTGTTGTCCTTGGGGAAATAGCTGCAGGTGGCCGTCTGTCCCCATTTCACGGTGCCCTCGTCGGGCTCCATTTCGCCGGCCAGAATCTTGAACAGAGCCGTTTGGCCGTTTTCATTTTCGCCTACAAAGGCGATCTTGTCGCCGTGATCCACAATGAAGGATACATGATCCAGCACTTTTACGCCGTCGATCGTTTTGCTGACATCGGTGACGAAAAGAATGTCCTTGCCCACCTCGCGGTCGGGAGAGAAGGCCACATAGGGGTAGCGGCGGGAAGA
>CALDMR010000100.1 GCA_937915065.1 uncultured Clostridia bacterium | reverse complement strand
CCGGGCGCCGTCGCCCGGTCCAGCGCAGTCCTCCGGCCTGTCCCACGCATTTCCCCCCAGCTGCCCGCAGGCTTGTGCCGGTTTCGCTCTCCAGGATGTAGGTCACCAGTCGCTTATATCCCATTGCCCTGGCCGCTCTCCACGCCGCTGCGTAAAGCGCAGAACATGCGTTGCGGCTCCCATCCGTGCAAAGGCGGTTTACCTCCAGGGTCCATCCATCGTCCAGGTGGCGCGACACCGGGCGCCCCACAATGGCCACACCCACGATTTTCTCCCCATCTGAAATCCCTATGGAGAATTTGTGCCCCACCACAGGCCCATGATGGCGGTGGTTTTGCTCCACAAATGCGTTGGCCTCCCGTAATGTCATTGGGACGATTTCCAGCATTACACGGCCATCGCCCTTTCCAGCTCCTCCATGGTACTGATCTCCACCCCCGCGCACCATTCCGGCAGGTTTGCCCGCACCAGGGCCGTGGCAAAGGGAGGTGGCACCGCATTTCCGCACCTGGCCACCTGCTTGCTTTTTCCGTAGGTCTGCCCTGTATAGTCCCGCTCGATCTTGTAATCATCCGGGAAACCGTTGGCCCGGTACAGTTCCCGCGGCGTCAGCATACGCAGGCCAATGTCCGCCATGAAATACCATGCACCGCCGATCTGGAACAGGATCACATCCTCCAGCCCCAAGTCATAGCCGCAATATGTATTCAGCAGTTCCCGGATCTCCGGCCAGTGTCGGAGATCCGCCCCCGGCTCCGCTCTTGTGATCTGCGTTGTGATCACACCATGGTGGCCTCCGCCGGCGGTGATAGTCTGCACCGGCTCCGTGGCCGGTCCTCCCAGGTTTGTGCCTTTCATCTTGACCAGGTGGGCAGTTGTCAGCCCCTCCCGGTCCTTTGCCGTTACCGTGTGGAGCGGGTCCTGGATGTTCTGGCCGTGCTGGTCGCTCCCGTAGTATTTGACCAGGCTGGCCGCCGTTAAGCCGTAGCGGTTGGCGGCGTCAATGGTCATAATCGGCCCTGTGATCTCCTGGCCTCTCACATGCTCGGTCTGTTCCGTGTGGTACTGGATCAGGGAGGCCCCCAAAAACATTTGCCCGCCTCCTCCGCCGGTTCGCGCCGTGTCTATCGGCTCATTGACCGGGTGGCCCGTTGAGTTGGTGGTGTTCGTCACCGTCCACGGTGCCATGGCCGGGCTTGCCACTCCATACCCATGCTTTGCCGTAATTGTTTGGAGCGGATCTTCCATCGTTTGCCCTCTGAAATCTCCACGGTGATTTACCTGCACCATGTACGGCTGGCAAATTCCATGTTTTCCTTTTCCCACCGCCGTGGGTGCCGGGTCCTCGATGTTATGGACCCGCGGGGCCTGACCATCCCGCTCCCCGTAGCCCATCGGCACGATGAACGGATCCGCGGCCTTGATCACAAACTTGTCCACGCCTCTTGCCACTCTGCGCATGGTGTTGGGCCGGAGTGGCCGCTGGGCGGAAAGGCCGTATTTCTCACGGATTTCCTCCCGTGTATCAAAAATTGATGGGCAGGGCAGGCTCCAGTCTATGATTTCCGCCGCGCTCCTCCAGGGCAATTTCTTCCCGGCCAGCACCTCCGGGCTTTTCGCTGGCGCGTGTGTAGGCTCCGGCCACACAATGGGCCTCCCGTCACATCTTGCGATCAGAAAAAACCGCTTTCGTGTTGTGGGCGCTCCATAGTCCGCCGCCACCAGCTCCCGCCATTCCACGGCATAGTCCAGGCCCTCCAGTTGTTCAATAAACCGCCTGAATGTCTGCCCTGTCTTTGCCTTTATCGGGTGTCCGTGTCGCACTGGCCCCCATGTTTGGAACTCCTCGACATTCTCCAGGATGATCACGCGGGGCCGGACTGTCCCAGCCCACCGCAGGACGATCCAGGCCAGCCCACGGATCCGCTTGTCCACGGGTTTTCCGCCCTTGGCCTTGCTGAAATGCTTGCAGTCAGGAGAGGCCCACAGCAGTCCCACCGGACTGCCTCCTGTAACTTCGAGCGGGTCCACATCCCACACGCTGGCTTGATAGTGTACGGTGTGCGGGTGATTGGTCTTGTGCATGAGAATGGCGTCCGGGTCATGGTTTATCGCTATGTCCACCACTCGGCCCGTGGCCAGCTCAATCCCTGTGGAGGCTCCGCCGCCGCCGGCGAAACTGTCCACGATCTTTTCCTCCCACATGCTGATCTGCGCCTTGCTCATTTTCCTGCCGCCTCTCTCATGCCGTCCACATAGCTGGTGGCCGCCTGCTTCGCCTCACAGTATGGGCATTTCCCATTCATCCACCCAGCGCGGAAAATTCCGCCACATTCCCGGCATGTCACGGCGTCGTGTTCTCCCGTGGCCAGCTGCACCATAAAGCCCCGCAGGTTCATGGCCCAGGTTATATATACCTCCTTGGCGTAGATTGCTGTTGCCAGGTTGTTTGCCGTGTCCACAGCCTCCTTGCGCGGGATTAGTATTGCGTGATTTTCCCGCGTCCGTTTCCCCGGCTCTGCCCATCCGGCCCTTTTTGCTCCCGTGTATTCTCGCACTTTGGCGTGGGCCGCTTTGTATGCTTCCGCAAAGTCTTTCACTTTGTTCTCCCTCCTGTCATTTCCAAATACAGGGCGCACTCTTTCCCGGTCCGCTGGCACCATGCCCATTCCACCATGGCGCCCCGGCTCTCCTGGTAGTCCGGGAGGAACACGGCCAGGTCCGACGCCTCCAGCATTGCCAGCGCGATCCGCATATAGTCCCCGTCGGTCAGGCCGTCCGGCAGGGTGGCAGGGTTTAGGACTACATGGCCCGCCGCCTCCAGGGTCTTAGCTGCCTCCCGGAACTTGGCCCGATAGCGCCGATCCCCGGCAATCTTTCCCGCTATGTAAATTTTCATTGGCTTGTCCTCCTATTCGTTGAAAACCTCGAAATACTCTTGGTATGGGTAGCCGCTGATTTCATGCCACCCGCTGCGGCAGGTGGATCCGTCGTCGAACTTATACAGGACTGCGCCCTTGCTGGCCCTTGGCTCCTTTCGCCAGGAGGAGGCAGACACGGGGGTGTATGTAATCACAGGCTTGTCCATGTTTTGGGTCTTGCTGTACCGCTTTCCCCGTTTCCCCAGCTCCTTGTACTTCTCCATGGTAGATCTGCTTTCTTTGACCAGGTAATGCGCCAGCTTCTCATGGTTCCCTCGGCGGTCCAGTGGTTTGAAACTGATACCCCCACCGCCCCTTGGTACGCTCTCCCATGCCTCGGTGATGATCTCCGGGTCCATGCGCGTTATTACCACATGAATGTGCGGGTTTGTCATCCGCTTGGTTTCTATCACCACCACTGCCTTGTACTTGATCCCGCGCTTACGGCAGGCTTTCCGCAGGTTGGCCAGAAAAGCGGCCTCGTCCGCCAGTATCTCCGGGAAAGTGGTGTCCTTGGTGTAGTAGTGCAGGACGGCGTGGAGGTCCCGGTGATCAAAATTCGCGTTGAGATCCCAGCGCAGGTGTTCCTCCGCCACCCGTTCGTTGACCTTGGCCTGCTTCTCCGATGTGGTCCCATGGTTCGGTCCCCTCTGGACCCCCTTGGTGTGGATCCGGTATGATTGCATTTTCCTGTGTTCGATTGTGCGGCCAGCCTTTACCCGTCTATGGACATAGGCCATGCTATACTCCTCCTTTGGGCCTGCTGGTCACTTTACTAATAGCTCTTACCGGAGCTATACGGGGCCGCGGCCCCGTTGAATTTTGCGGCTTGCAGGCCGTCCGGGAGTATGCTATAATGCAACTATCCAGGACGGCCTCCGCGCCGCCTCGTATCTGTCCACCTGCGCCGTGTTGTCAGCACCGGGCGCAGGTGGTTTTCTTTTTATGATAGGTAATCATTGGCCAGCTCCAGCAGCTCCGCCGCGTGTTCCTGATCCACGATCTTGACCTTGCCGGGCCGCTTCGGGTCTTTCTCTATGGCCCAGCATGTTTTCTTGGCCAGCAGTTCCATTTTCTCGGCCCTGGCTGCCATTTCATTGTTGTATTGCTCTCGGTCCCTTTTCCAGGCCATGAACTCCAGGAACTCCTCGGCGCTCATGTTTACATTTACTTCCATTACTCTGATACCTCCAGCCCCAGCCACCACGCGGGGCTGTTTCTTTTTTCCTCGTTGGGGCATACCTTGGGGCAGTCCTCCATGGGGCAGTTGTCGCAGAAATGACGGTGGAAAGCGTCATCCCATGGCGCGTCCAGGCAGGGGAGGGAGGCCAGGAAAGCGGCCAGTGCCTCCGGGGAGGCAGTGATCCGTTCAAAATTCGTCTTTCCCATGATCATGCCTCCTCTTTGTGCAGATCCACGCCCTCCAGGGCGTTCCACACGGCCCGCTCCCATTCCTTGGCCCAGCTTGACCGGGCCTTTCTTACTGCGTTCATGGCCACCACCTCGGTGTCCCCGTGCCACAGCAGGCGGTCCCCGTCGATCACAGCAGCGGCTCCATGCTCCACCATGTCCCGCTCCATGATCGCCAGGTCAAGCAGGCTCACCCCGTAGCAGGCCCCGCCACCATCCGGCTGGAAAATCTGGTAGCCCTGCATGATCACCGTTGCCATGGTCACCGCGTCAGTGCGCTCCCCGGTCCTCCAGTGCGCTATTTCATCCGCCGCCACATCTGGCATAATTAGCTGCGGCTCTCCGTCCTTTACGATGGACACAGGCTCCGTGTCCGGGATCATCCCCATGTGTTCCACGATAGTGGCCAGCACCTTGCGGGGAATGGCCGCCCGCTTGCACTGGATGTACCATTGTTCTGTGTAGATCGTCATGCAATCGCCCTCTGCGGCCACCGCATACCCGGCGGATTTATAGGCCCGCTTGATACAGCGTACCAGGCCGCTTTCATTGATCAGCATTTCGCCGCCTCCTTTATTTATATATAATGTAGGCATAGGGACCGCCTTTTCCCCCGGCGCTGCCCACACCTGCGCGTCCATGATCTCCGCCCAGTCGCAGCCCCACACCTCCGCCGCGTTCATTATTGCCGCCAGATTAGAGGCGTGTGGGACCACCACGGATCCGTGGGCAGGGTGGACCACCCTGGAGCGGCCAGGAACTCGCCAGCGGTGGATCCTTGCCCTCCTGGCCGCCGCGTTGTGCGTTGCCTCCCGGCTCAAATCCCATTCCATGCGTTCACCGTGACCTCCCACCGCTCCATGGCCTCCACCACGGCTGTGGAGTATTCTGTGGATGTGATCCCAGCCTCCCAGGCGTTTCTCGCCCCGGACACTCCCATGTTGTAGGCCATGGCGGCCTTGTGCGGGTCCCCATAATCCTCCATGTACTTTCCCAGCAGGTAGCACCCGGCAGCGATATTCCCGGATGGGGTGGCGGGGTCCATCCCGGTGGCCTCCTCCAGCTCCGCGTGATAGGACCCGCTCGGCCCTGGGTTTAACTGCATGATCCCCACCTCACCAGCGGCGCCCACGGCCTCCATATCAAAATTGGTTTCTGTTTCCGCAACGGCCAGGGGATAGGGGCACTTATATTCCGCGCAGTAGGTCCGCATATAGTCCTGGTATTCGTAGCTCATGGGCACCGCCAGGGAGAAATACCCGGAGGCCAGCAGGGCCTCCTCGATCTTCTCCGCCTCCATCGGGTCCTCGCCCTCACCATTCCACGGGGCATTGGATGGCGTCAGAACGGTGACGGGGGAGGCGTTCATGATCTCCGGCTCCTCTGCCGCTGCGGTGTCCGTCAGCATTGCCTTGATGATCAGCGCCGCCAGCAGGATCACCACCAGCGCCCCTATGATCAGGACGGCGATCCGCTGTCTGGCAATCTTCCGCCGCCGCTTCTCTGCGTTGGCCCTCCGCATACATTCCCGTTGTTCCTCTCTGATGGCGTCCCGCCTCTCTGCCTCCCGTCTGGCCTGCCTGCGGCGGATCTCCTCCATCTGGTCCTCCCGGCGGTGGCGGGCTTCCATGGCTCCGATCCGGCGTTTCAGATCGTCCACATCTTCCACCACGCCCCGGTACTGCTCCATGGCCTGGCGGTATTCCTTGGCCTTTCTCTGGCTCATGTCTGCTTGTCCTCCTTTTTCACGCGGCGCGGCCAGCCGGTCACCTCATAAGCGATACCGAAACGACGGCGGCCACACTCTGCGCATGTGATTTTCTCGCACCGCCCGCCGGCGGGTTTTACCGTCTTTCCCTTTTCCTCCAGGGCAATGGCACATGGTTTGCACAAGGTCTTTTTCATTCCTGTGTCTCCCGTTCGTCGATCCACGCGGCGCACATGTCTGCCTCTTGTAGTCTCCAAACCCACGGGGAGGCCGCCATGGCCGCAGAAAGTGCGCGTTGGTCCGCTTTTGCTGCGTTGTCATAGGCGCCCATGTGCCACCGGATCGCCAGGGCCTCCTCCGGCAGCAGGTCCATGTGTCGCTGGATCAGGTACAGGCTTTTCTCTCCATGCCCCAGCGGCATGGGGTCCTTGTATGTATATCCCTCGTAATCCTCCCAGCGGCCAGTTTCCGGGTTCTTCCTCCGCTTCGTTTCCAGACGGTAGCACTCCACCTTGCACACATCATGCAGCAGGGCAATGATCGCCACCGTTTCCTCCTGTTCTTCCGAAAGGCGGCGTTTTTCCGGATCCTCCTTGTCCGCCAAATCGCGGATTGCAATATCCCGCAGGCGGTAATACACATTCAGGCTATGTACAAGCAGGCCGCCGGGGTGTGCCCCGTGGTACTTCGTGGAGGACGGGGCCGTGAAAAAGTCCGTTTCCCGCTCCAGCCAGTCCAGCATGGCGTCCGCATAGTCTCGGTGGATGTTGTCCCGAAAAATGTCCTTGAAATGGGTCTGCGCCGTTTGCAGTCCGTTCATTTCCAAAAAATTCATGGCTATACCTCCATCCCCTGAAAACTCTCCTTTACCGTTCCGCCGCGTGTCTGAAATTCCACTGTATGGAACAGGCCCCGCGGGTGGATATACACGACACGGCCCCGCATGGGCCTGCGTTCACCCTTTCCTTTTCTGTCTGCTTCATAGAGGGATTGCGGGATCCGGACAACTTCCATCCCCACCTCCAGGCGGGCGGGCCGTCCTCTTTCTTTGCTCATGCGTCCTCCTCCTTGTTTGAAAACTGGATCATATCCCGCAATGCCTCCCGGTCCATGTTCCGCATGTGGTGAATGATCCGCACCCCATCAAATAAGGCTTGAAGTCCATCCGCATTGACAGGCTCTCCCGCTTTCAGGCGCTTTGCGGTGTCTAAAATGCAATCTTCCACCGCTTCAAAAATCTGCTTCTGCTTGTCGTTCTTCCAGGTTGTATTTAGCCGCGCTCCATGCGGTGCGTCGGCTTTCTGTCCCACTTTAATGACCCTGAATATATACGGCATTACGATCCTCCTTGCATATCTTCCGGCGCTTCATTTCCCCAGGCGTCCCAGCCCTCCGCCCTCTGGCGGGCGAACATTTCCAGGCGGGGCACATCCCCCAGCAGCTCCACGATCCGCCGGCGGGTTTCGTCCGGCTTTTTGCTGTGCCCCTCAAACGGGGCCTCAATGATCTGGTGTACCTTGTGGCTGCGGATCCTCTCCTTTGCCTTAAACCCAGGTGAAACACCCAGCAGGCACACCTCCGCATTGGCGCGGGTGTAGGCGCCCATGCCCCAAAAGTTGGTGCCGCTCTTGGCGTTTTTCTTCACCCACACAAAGGCCGCGGTCTTGTACTGAAACCCCCACGCCTCCAGGACCCTGATCCCCTCGGCAATGTTTGGGAAAGTCGCCCATAGAAAACAGACTGCCCCCCCCCGCAGATTTTCCGCACCGGCAGATTGCATATATCCGCGGTGGTCATGGTTGGGTACTGTTTCAGCGCCGTGCCCCGGCTCTTTTCCGTGGTCCCGTGCTGGCGGTACTCCCATGGGGGATCCGCATAAATTACGCTGTATTCCTTTTCAGGTAGCGGGAGAAAGTCCGCCATTGTCGGCACTCCTTTCTATCCGCCGGCGCTCCGCCGCCGTCACGAACTCCTCCACCATGCCCCGCTCCCGGAGATCCCGGATGGTCAGGGAATAGGTGGTGCGGCTCGCCGCCTTTCCGGTTTCTCCGTCCCGGATCTCAATGGATAGGAGGGGGCGGCCCATACAGGTGGAGAAAAAGGCGTGGGCCGTGTTCCATTCCGGGGTGATCCAGTTCAGGGCGTAGTCCGGTGTGCGCGGGTATTTAATGAACTCTGTCCCGCTCCGCATGGGCGGGAGGTTGTCCACATAATCCGCCACCAGCTTGTACAGGGCGGTTTTATTCGCTTTTAATCGCAGCATTACAGGATCTCCTCCCGATACCAGGCCAGGATCCGCTTGGCGTACTTCTTGCGGATCCGCTTCTTTTTGGTGCGGTGGTAGCGGGCGGCCAGCGGCCTGTTGGCCGCCTCCGCCCACCGCAGGGCTTTTCGGAACGCCTCCGCCTCCATGATGGCACTCCATGTGTCTGCCACCGCTCTGGCGGCCTCCGCCAGTTGGTCACAGAAAATGCGGAACGCCTCCGCCAGATAACTGGCCGCCTCATTGGCTTGTTCCATCGTGAGGCCCATTGACGAAAGGAGCGGCGGCGCCGGGCGCTCCACTTGCTCCGGTAGGGTGATTTCTCCGGCGTATTGCACCGGCTGCCCGTCTATGTAGACCGCCGCTTGGGCGGTGTCTTTCCCGTCAGGTCCCATCCGGCCAGCCCTCCCCGCGCTCAAATCCCATGAGTGCATTGTGGCCCAGGCTCCCCAGGTTCGCCCGCAGTGCCTCCAGCTCCAGCAGGGTGGTGTATGAAATTCCCGCCCGCTCCAGGTGGCCCCGGAACTCCTTGGCCTCTGCCACAGCCTGCTGGATCGCCCGCCGCTCCCTTTTCGCGTCCTCTGCGGCAAACTCCGCCCGCAGGTCCTCCAGGTTGATCTCTCCTGCCACGATTGCCTGGCAGAACTCCACAGCCTCCTCCCAGGCGAATTTCCTATACCCCGCCGTGTTGATCGTTCTCCCGGCTCCCTTTGTGTCGTGGCAGCTTACGGTGTGTTCTCGCTCCGGCATGTCCCAGGCGTGATAAATCCGAAAAATGATCCCGTCCTGGCGCCCGGTCATGGTGCCGCGTCCCTCCCGCCGCCACTTGATTTCCTTTCTCTTTGCCATGTCCGGCTCCTTTCTCCGCCCCTTGCGGGGCTGGATTTCCGTTGATACGCTCCGCCGATTAGATCCAAAAGCCGGGGGCCAGCGCCCTCGAATAGTCCGCGTTGTAGTTGATGGGCGTGCCGTCCGTGTCGACAAGGCAGAAATTGCTGCTGTAGCCGGAATAGGCGGAACGGGTGTAATGCGGCCATGTCTGCCCGTTCCACATTTTCACGCGGTCCCGCTCGGTCTTGTAGACTGGCAGCTGCTCCTCTGTTGGATCGTCCCCATCTGCCCACGGCTTGCGCCCGAAAAATTCTGTTGCGCTGTGCAGCCACAGCAGATCCGTGGTCACCAGCTCCTCGCCTTTGATGGTCTGGCGGATGGCGCGGGGGGTGATGATGGACACCAGATCCTCCGGGAGATCCTGGACCAGATCGGTGTTGCACCATTTCCGGGCGTCGCTCTCTTTCCAGGACACAGGACGCTCCAGCCGGTTATACATAGGCCGCTCGGCCACGCCGTCCACAAATCCCATCCAGGCCAGGCCCGGCTCCACCTTTTCCACCATGATGGCCACCTCGGTGCCGCTCCGCAGGTGGAAGCGGATCACATCCCGCTCCGCCAGGAGCTTGTCCAGTACGCCCATTTCTCTGGCCCTGGCAATCTCCGCCCAGTTGATTTCCTCTTTCGTCTGCTTGATGATGGTTGCCATTGTCATTTCCTCCTTTGTTTTATCCGCCTCCATGGCGGTGGGGTCACTCATTCATTGGCCGCCCGCGTTCTGTTCAGGGGCTTGCCGCGCCGTCGGAGGCTTTCCTGGAAACGGCGCTGGGCCAGCTCCGGGTTGTATGCCTTGCGGCTATTCTTGTCCAGGGTGCCGTTGCTCCCGCGCCTCAATTCCTCGTAAATGGTTTTAGGTGCCACACCTACCAGGCCCGCGATCTCCCGCACCGACGCATAAGCGGCCCACTTCTCCGCAATCAGTTGCCGATCCGCAGGCCCCAAATATTTGTTGCTCATGGTCTTTTCACCTCCGTTTTTCGATAAAAAAATAAGAGTAACAACGCTTTACGCTTTGTTACTCTTATTAGTAGCATTTTCACGGCGTTTTTTCTCTCTTTTGCAGCTTGACAACCGCCGCCGGGCGGCGGCATAATCAATCCAGATAAAAATGTAACGCAATGTTACGTGAAAGGAACGAAACGATGG
>CALDMR010000099.1 GCA_937915065.1 uncultured Clostridia bacterium | reverse complement strand
AAAGGAAAAGTTGCCCAGCATCTCGAAATAGGTGCCGTGGCGGGCAGTGTGGCCAATGTTTTCAATGTCGCCGGTGCGGATGCACTTCTGACATGTAGTCACGCGGCTGCGGGGCGGCTCCTGTTCGCCGGTGAAAAAGGGCTTCATAGGCGCCATGCCGGAGTTGATCAGCAGCAGGGACTTATCGTCCTGGGGGATCAGGGAAAAGCTGGGCAGGCGCAGATGTCCCTTGCTTTCAAAAAAGCGCAGGAACAGCTCGCGCAAGTCGTTGACGCCGGTTTTGTTCGTCATAGTGATTTCCTCCATATCGTTTTATAATTTGATCATTCAGATAATTGCGGGCGGAAACAAAAAAACACGCCGCCCCCACCATAGGGGCGAAGCGTGCTTCGCGGTACCACCCTAATTCGCCCCCGAGGGGGCCTCGTCTGCATTCTTTATCGGGAATGAAGCGCGCCGGTCATCCCGGTGGGGCTCGGAAGTGGCTGCACGACAGCGCCGGCCACGGAGTTTCCACTCTCCCCCGCTCACTTTGCGCCCACTGCCGCACTCGTTTCGTCATCGCCCATTGTGCATTGAAACTTCTGTTATTTTATCACAAAGTACCTGTTTGTCAATCATCATTGACAAAAAAAGCCCGTTTGATTATAGTAAAGGTAAAATGATACCATGAAGGTATCCGCCCGCCCAAGGCAGGCATCCGGATTTTTATGGTATCGGTGCGCCCTTTCGGCCCCGGTATGCCGAAAGGAGTTTTTTCAATGCGTCATCTTGATCCCCCTCAGGGGCTGACCCCTGTTAAAAAGCTGGTTCTCAGCGCCATGTTTCTGGCCCTGGGCCTGGTTCTGCCCTTTTTCACCGGGCAAATCCCGGAAATCGGCTCCATGCTGCTACCCATGCACATCCCGGTTCTGCTGTGCGGTATGATTCTCGGCGGCCCCTGGGGATTGGTGGTTGGTTTTGTCTGCCCCCTGCTGCGCTCTGCCCTGTTTTCCATGCCGCCCCCCTATCCGGGCGCCATTTCCATGGCCTTTGAACTGGCGGCTTACGGTTTTATCAGCGGCGTGCTGTACAGTCGGCTGAAGGGCAAAGGGCTGCGCGGAATCTACGCTTCCCTCGTCCCCGCCATGCTGCTGGGCCGCATCATCTGGGGCGTGACCCGCTGGATCATGATGGCTTTCGGCACCCAGTTTAGCATAGCCCTGTTCCTGGCCGGCGGATTTACCGGAGCCATTCCGGGCATTCTGCTGCAGCTGATCCTCATCCCCCTGGTATTATCTGCCCTTCGGAAAGGGAAGTTGATTACATGACAGAATTACAGCAAATCTTATTAGAGGCCCAGAAACACTATCCGAAAATGGGCCTTTCCGACCATATTAAGCTAATTTATCAAAACGAATTCGGCTGCGCCCATTTGGCCCTCCAGGCCTCCCCAGAGCAGTTGGCCGCAGAATGCGCTTCTGCCAGCCCCGGGCGGAACCTGTTTGAACCCATTGGAAACGGCTACCGCCGCCTCTATCTGAGAAATGCCGCCAACCTGGGCGCCTCTGTCCAAACGCTGCACCGCATCTGTTTGGCCACTGCCCGCCAGAGCAGCGGCCGCCAAGACAGCCTGCGCCGGAAACTGCTGCAGCTTTACGATCTGTGCCGGGTTGGCAAGTTGCCCCACAAGCCCGGGCTTTGTTGGCTGTATTTGCAGAATTACGAAGCGGCAGGCTTCCCCGCCGTACACCACACCTCCGCTTACCGCAGCGCCTATGCTCCCGCCTACCGGGTAGTCAGCAACACATACGCCCGTTTTTTTGAGCTGCTGCTGCGCATTGACCGGGTGCTGGCCACGGAAACAGGCCCTATCCTGGTGGCCATCGACGGCCCCTGTGCCTCCGGAAAAACCACTCTGGCAGCCTTGCTGCAAACCTGCTATGATTGCAGTGTGTTTCACACAGATGATTTTTTCCTCCGCCCGGATCAAAAAACGCCGGAACGGCTGCGGGAAGCCGGCGGAAACATGGATCGGGAACGGTTGGAAGCAGAGGTGCTGCGCCCCCTGTCCGCCGGACAGGAAGTGCTTTACCGCCCCTATTCCTGCCAGACCGGAATCATAAGTTCCGGCAGCAGCGTTCCCTTCCGGCAGCTGAATCTTATAGAGGGATCCTATGCGCTGCATCCGGCCCTGCGTAACTATTATCAGATCAAAGTCGTTCTGGACATTACGCCGGAGCACCAGTGGAGCCGCCTGAAGCGGCGGGAAAGCCAAAAAAGCCTGGAGCTGTTCCGCGACCGGTGGATCCCCATGGAGCAGGCTTACGCCGCAGCTACAGATCTTTTTTCCTGCACCGATCTGATCTACGCCTGTTGATAAAAGCGCCCCCGATTTTTTGAAAATCGGGGGCGCTTTTCGATGCGGCGCCTGTGAGCCGCGTCAGAAAGATCCGTTTTTATTTGGCCGAAAGTTCCACGGCGTGGCGGAGAATACTGAAGGGCGGCACCCGGCAGGGCAGCTGCATTTTGAATACCATCTGAGGATTGCGGGGTTCTTTCAGGGGAAGGCCGTCGGCATCCTCCATCAGCGGCGCTGTCATGGAGAAGGGGCGCAGATCCGGCCCCACCAGTTCCACCGTATCACCTGCGGCAAATTTATTGCGCAGGCTCAGCGTAGCCAGGCCGGTCTCGTCGCAGTCCAGCACAATCGCGCACACCTGCCAGTCCCGGATATAGCGGGAGCTTTCCGTATATTGCCCCGGTTCGCCAAAGAAAAATCCGGTGGAATAATGGCGGTGGCTGACATGCTCTACCTCGTCCCGCCAAACCGGATCCACAGGCCGCCCTGCCAGCACATCATCGATCACATGGCGGTAGGCGCCGGTGATAATGGCGGCATAATAGGCAGACTTGGCCCGTCCTTCAATCTTCAAGCTATCCACTCCCGCCGCCAACAGCTCCGGGATGTGGTCAATCATGCACATATCCTTGGAATTCATAATATAGGTGCCTTTTTCATCTTCCAGCACCGGAAAATACTCGCCAGGGCGCTTTTCCTCCACCAATGCATATTCATAGCGGCAGGGCTGGGCGCAGGCGCCCCGGTTGGAATCCCGGCCGGTCATATAATTGCTGAGCAGGCAGCGGCCGGAGTAGGACACGCACATGGCGCCATGCACAAAGGTTTCAATTTCCAGCGTTTTCGGCGTTTTGGCCCGAATTTCAGCGATCTCTTCCAGTGTCAGCTCCCGCGCCAGGATCACCCGGTCAGCTCCCAGTTCGTGCCATGCGTTGGCAGCTTGGTAATTTACAATGCTGGCCTGGGTACTGATGTGCTTTTCTGCCCGGGGCGCATATTGTTTTGCCAGTGACAGCACCCCCATATCCGCCACGATCAGCGCATCCACACCATAGCTGTCCAGCCGCTCCAGATAGGCCGGCAAACGGGCCACTTCTTCGTTGCGGGGCATGGTATTTATCGTCACATGCACCCGGACGCCGTGGCTGTGGGCAAAGCGCACGGCTTCTTCCAATGCTCCGTCATCTTCAAAATTCCCGGCAAAGGACCGCATGCCAAAGGTCGTACCCGCCAGGTAGACCGCATCTGCGCCGTAGAGTACTGCCAGACGCAGCCGCTCCGGATCTCCCGCCGGAGCCAGCAGTTCTATTTGTTTTTCTTTCATCCCGGATATCCTTTCCGAAAAAACAGGGCACGGGCACTGAGCCCCTGCCCTGTTTTTCATATCAGTTATTTATTATACAGCTCCTGGCTGTTGAGGAAGGCGACGAAATCATTATACTTGCGGAAGAAATGATGCACCTTGTCATCGCCCAGGGCATAGAAGTAATAGTTCGTATCGTCCGGATACAGCGCTGCCCGGATAGACGACATGCCGGGATTGGCAATGGGCGTGGGCGGAAGCCCCTTATTTTTGTACAGGTTATAGGGGCTGTCGATTTCCTTGTTCGCATCCGTCAGCGTTTCTTTGTGCTCGCCCAGGCCATAAAGCAGGGAAGCGTCGATCTGAAGATACCCCGCCGTCTCACCGGAGTTTTTCAAACGGTTGCGAATCACCGAAGAGATCTTACCCTCGTCGCTGCCATCCGTTTCTTTTTCAATCAGGGAGGCAATGGTAATCACCTCATCCAGCGTATAGGGCGAATTTTCCACTGTGGCCATCAGCTCATCGGTCATCTTATTGTCGAAGTTCTTCAGCATCTTTCGAATGACCGCCTCAGGATCGCCGCCGGAATAGAACTGATAGGTATCCGGGAAGAGATATCCTTCCAAACGGGAAGCGCTGCCCTTCTCCTTATCGGCCAGGAAATCATAGTCATATTCGCCGTTGGCCGCTGCCTCCATCAGCTTCTCCACAGTGTTGACATTCTTTTCTTCCAGCAGCGCAAAGATCTGCTGCATGGAATATCCCTCAGGGATCGTCACATCCACTGTTTTACGGGCGCCGCTTCTGGTACTCATAGCCGTCAGCAGGGCATGATAATCCATATCCGAATTCAACTCATAGGTACCAGCGACCACTTCCGTGTCCGACACGGCCCCGTAAAGCAGGAAAAACGCCTTGTATTCGATCAAGCCCGCCTGCTTCAGAGATTTCGCTACAGAGCCCAGCTTTTCTCCGTCAGTCACCACGATTTCCGCCGTATGATCCTTTTTGTTCAAGGCCAGCAGATCGTTGCACAGCAGCCAACCCACCCCTGCCAGAATGGCAGAAATCACCAGGATCGTCACATAATAGCTCCATCCGGAGCCCCGCTTTTTCCGCCGCTTGACCGGATGCTTCCGCTGCCGCGGAGGCGGCGCTTCATGGCTGCCGCGACGCACCTCCCTGGCATCCCATTTCATGGTGCTGTCATCGGAAAAACCTCTGTTCCGTTCTTCGTATGCCAAATTATTCATCACCTTTCGCGGTATCTCTCCGGCCACCGAAAAATAATTTTCCGCGGCCAAGCTGCCATTTGCGCTTCCCTCGCATAGGATGATTCAGAATCAACAAAGTGAGGTGAACGTTTCCATGTGCTTTGAAAACAATTCCTGCATCTGGCTCATCATTCTGATCGTTCTGATCTGCTGCTGCGGCTGCGGCAGTACTTCCGGCTGCGGCAACAACTGCACCTGCGGCAATCACTGCGGCTGCAACAACGACTGCACCTGCTGCTGAACCACACAACAAAAACATATACAAGCAAGGACAACAAGGGCGCGCAAGCGCCCTTTTGCCCTTTACAGCACTACTTTGACCCGGCGGTAGATTTCCTCGTGAATTTCTTCAATCGGACGAACAGCTCCATTGGCAGCGCATTCAATTACTTCCGATCCGCCTCGTGAATGTCCGCAGTGGTTCCCATAGCCTGTTCCCGGCTGCGGAGCATCGCTTCGGAAAGCTCCGTGGGCAAATCCAGGTAAAACACCAGATCCGGCTGCGGCAAACCCAGCAATTCGTATTCAAAGTTGAACAGCCAGTCCAAAAACGCACCGCGCTGATGCTCCGGCATCTTTGCCGTTTGGTGAACCGCGTTGGATGTGGTATATCGATCCGCCAGCAACAGGCCGCCCGCCTCGTAATAGGGGCCCCAATCCTGCTTATAAGACGCATAGCGGTCGGCGGCATAAAATGTGGAAGCCGCATAAGCGTTCACATCGCCGGGCTTCTTGCCGAAATCACCCTGCAGATACATCTCCACCAGTTTGCAGGAAGGCTCCCCATACCGGGGAAAATCCAGTTTCCGAAAGGACAGCCCTTCCTGTGCCAGGCGCTCGCCCAGCAGCTTTGTCTGGGTAGCCTTGCCGGAGCCATCCGTCCCTTCAAACACAATCAAGCGGCCCATCAACCCTTGCCTCCCTTTCCCTTTTCGCCCACGGTATGCACCAGAAACAGCGGCAGGCGCATCATGCGGCCAATACGGCTGGGCTGCTTGAGGAGGCGGTAAAACCATTCCATGCCGGTTTTGGTGAAGATCTCCGGCGCCCTCTGTACCACCCCGGCAAAGACATCCAAAGAGCCGCCCAGCCCCAACAGCAGATGCGCGCCAGTGGCCGCGCCGTTCTGCTCCATCCATTTTTCCTGCTTCGGCGCACCCAGGCAAACGAAAACCACATCGGCCATGCTGGCCCGAATATCGGCCACAATGGGCTCATCGTCCTGAAAATACCCATCATGGGTTCCGGCAATGATCAAGCCGGGATAGGTTTCCCGCAGCTTCTCTGCCGCCAATTCTGCAACGCCGGGCTTTGCGCCCAGCAGATACAGGCTCTTTTTCTCCGCAGCCATGCGCTGCATCAGGCAGGCGGCAAATTCAATACCGGGCAATTTCTGTTTCAAAGGCGTTCCCAGAATCTTTGCTCCGTAGATCACGCCGATCCCATCGGGAATCACCAGGTCTGCGCCGTTTACGGCGCGGTTTGCTGCAGCATCTTCCCGGCAGACCTCCACGATCTCGGGATTTGGCGTAACCACATAATGGGGACCCGGTTCGTTGATCAAACGCATTCCTTCGTCCACTGCTTCTTCCATGGTCAGATTGTCAAATCCCACACCCAGTACATCAATTCGCATTCGTTTCACCAAAGTTCCTTCCAAATATCGAAAAATAAACATATCCCGTCTATTTTATAATCTATTGTATAGTAGCACAGAATCCCTCATCTGTCCAGTTTTTTGCCATTTTCTTCACCCGCTGCAGCACAAAAAAGCGGCCGGTTTTGCCGGCCGCTTTCACATTTCTTATTTTTTCGCCGACCGGAAGGCCCGATCTCACTTCAATGCGTTTCGGTAAACTTGCGCTGCGTCCAGCATTTCGCCGGCACTTTGCAGCAAAGCGTCGGTAATACGGGCGCCGCCGGTAATGCGGGCCAGTTCCGCTTCGCGCTGCTGCCGATCCAAACAATGGATCCTGGTATAGGTACGCCCCTGCTCTTCCCCTTTTTCCACAGAGAAATGGACGTCTGCCATAGCGGCAATCTGGGGCAGATGGGTCACGCAGAGAACCTGCTTGCGCCGGGATACCTGGGCCATTTTCTCGCCCACTTTTTGGGCCGCCCGGCCAGAAACTCCCGTGTCTACCTCATCAAATACCAATGTACCCACATGATCCGTCTCCGCCAGCACATTCTTCAAGGCCAGCATGATCCGGGCCAATTCACCGCCAGAAGCGATCTTATGGATGGGCCGCAGTTCCTCGCCGACATTGGCCGACATCAGGAAACGCACCCGATCCCCGCCATCTGCTTCCAGGGGTTTATCCTCAAAAGCGATCTCAAAACGAACCTTATGCATATCCAGATCCCGCAGTTCTGCCAGAATACGCCGCTGCAGTTCTTCGGCCGCCCCGCGGCGCGCAGCGCTCAGCCGGGCCGCCGCTTCCTGCGCCGCCTGTTCCGCAGCTCCGTATTGCTTTTCCAACTGGGCCAGCGTATCTCCGGCATACTGAATTTCATCCAGCTCCTGCCGGGCCCGCTCCAAATAAGCGATCATCTCTCCCTCAGTGGGACCATACTTCTTTTTCAGGCGATACAGGCGATCCAGCCGCCCCTCGATCTCATCCAACTCCACGGGAGAAAAGTCAAACTGATCCTTCATATCCCGCACGGTTTCAGCAATATCATACAATTCATGCCGCACATCACTGAGCCGCCGCAGCAGCCCGGCAAAGGTTTCTCCGAACTGGCGCGCCCCGGACAAGGCGTTTTCCGCCTCCGCCACCTGGGATACCGCACCGTCCCGTTCCTCTCCTCCGTTGAGGCAATAGTCGGCGCCCTCCACGGCCGAAATATATTTTTCACTGTTGCGCAGCAGGTTGCGGCGCTCCAGAAGCCCGTCCTCCTCGCCTTCTTTCAGCTGTGCGCGCTCCAATTCCGCAATTTCGCGCTGCAGCGTGTCGATTCGGCGCTCCCGTTCCGCTTCGTCGATCCTCAGACTTTCCATCTGCCGGTGAAGTTTACGCAAAGCGTCATATGCGTTCCGGTAGGCCGCCATGGGAGCGTCCACCTTGCCAAAGCTGTCGAGATAGCGAATATGCTCCTTTTCATCCAGGAGCTGCTGGCCGTCATGCTGACCGTGAATATTCAGCAGAGCCATGCCCACCCGGCGCAGCTGGGCGGCAGTACAGGGGCGGTCGTTGATCCGGCAAACAGATTTTCCATCCGCCTGAATATCCCTCCGCAGCAGCAAAAGGCCGTCCTCATCCGGTTCACACCCCTGCTCCTGCAGAAAGGGCAGCAGTGCTTCGACATTGGAAAACACAGCGCTGACACAGGCCCGATCCGCTCCCGTGCGCACCAGATCCCGGGAAATGCGCTGCCCCAGCACCGCACCCAGAGCGTCGATAACGATGGACTTACCGGCGCCGGTTTCGCCCGTCAGCGCGTTAAAGCCCCCTTGAAAGGTGATATCCGCCTTTTCAATGACTGCGATATTCTCGATATGCAAAAGCATCAGCATCCGTTGCCGCGCCCCCTTCTGTCATTCGATCATTTTCCGGATATCATCGCAGAACGCCAAAGCGCTCTCATTATCCCGCATGACCAGCAGCACCGTATCGTCTCCAGCCAGAGAGCCCACCAGCACGCTGATGTTCATACTGTCCAGCGCAGCGCAGGCAGCGCTGGCCAACCCCGACATGGTTTTGAGCACCACAATATTCTGTGCGCAATCAAAACTGTTCACACTTTCGCGAAAGATTGTCTGCAGCTTGCCGCTGTTGTTAAAGGTGGCTTTATGGACAGACACCACATAGTGGTAACTGCCCCGTCCCGTTTGCTCTTTGACCAGGTGCAGCTCCTTGATATCCCGGGAAATGGTGGCCTGGGTCACGCTCATGCCGGCCGCCCGCAAGGCCTCTAACAGCTGTTCCTGGGTTTCAATCGGTTCTGCCGCGATGATCTCCAGGATTTTTTCCTGTCGCTTTGTCTTCATTTGATCAACTCCCGGTTCGCCATTTTTTCCCGCAGTGTTTCATAAAAGCTGCGGTCTTTCAATTTAATCAGTTCCGTCACATATTTCGAGCGGCGAATCGCCACACGGTCTCCTTCTTTCAGCAAAAAGGCCTTACCGCCGTCAGCAGAAAGATAAACGGTTTTGTTGCCGTTGTTCGCGCAGCTGACTTCGATCGTCTGCTCCGGCCCAAGCACATAGGAAGATGAGATCAGCGCATGGGCACAGATCGGCGTGATCAAAATATTCTGCGCCGCAGGATCCACAATGGGGCCGCCGGCAGATAACGAATACGCCGTCGATCCGGTAGGTGTGGCAAAAATCAGCCCATCGCCGCCCAGATGGATAAATTCCTTCTGATTCAAAGATAATTGCAGCTTGACTACCCGGGCCACAGCGCCTTTGGTAATCACCGCATCATTGAGCACAATATTAGAGTAGACCTGCTTGTCCCCACGATAGACACGCACATCCAGCATCATGCGGCTTTCTCGCTTGAGATTTTTCTGCTTCAGTTTGCGCAGCAGGGAAATCTCTGTGCCATCCAGTTCTGTAATATAGCCGAGATTTCCTAAGTTGATCCCCAGAATGGGAATCCGGTGCATGGCCGCAGTCTTGGCCAGATGCAGCATGCTCCCATCGCCCCCGAAAGCGATCATCAGATCTGCATCCTTAACCGCCGCTTTCATCGGCTGGCATGTCACCGAATCGGGTATATCCGCCGGATCGGCGGAAAAGGGCAGGCTCACAACGCACTGCATTCCCATTTCCCGCAGCAATTCCATCACTTGCTTCGTGATCAACAGCTGCCGGTCCCGATAGGGATTCGGGCAGAGAACGATTTTTTTCATGGCGTCAACCTTTCAGCGCAGCGTGGGATGCCTCGATCACAGCCTGCAGCTCCAATGAAGCGCTGTGCCCAGCGCCCTTTTCCAGATAGCCGAGATACTCAATATTCCCCTCTTGTCCTGTAATAGGAGAATAAGTAAGATCCAGCACAGAAAAGCCCGCATTTTCTGCATTTCCCAAATACTGCTCCAACACCATCAAATGGACTTTCGGATCCCGCACGATCCCCTTTTTGCCCACAAATTCACGCCCCGCTTCAAACTGCGGCTTGATCAGACTGACCACATGGCCGCCCTCTTTCAGCAGGCCATGCACCGCGGGAAAAATCAGCCGAAGCGAAATAAACGACACATCGATCGATGCAAAATCCAGAGCATCCGGCACCTGTTCCCGGTCAAGATACCGGGCATTGGTGCGCTCAAGCACCACCACCCGGGGATCGCTGCGCAGCTTCCAGGCCAATTCGCCGTAGCCCACATCCACAGAATAGACTTTGGACGGTCAGCAGGACTGCAATATGCACTATGATATGATTGTCA
>CALDMR010000098.1 GCA_937915065.1 uncultured Clostridia bacterium | reverse complement strand
TGGTAGAGCGCATCGTTGATCTCCCCCACCAGTTCCTCCTTGTCGCCGTTTTTGGCGGCAATGATGGTTTCAGCACACTCTTCGCCCACCTTTTTCAAAATCTTGTCCAGGCCCTTATCAAAAAGATAACAGGTATAGGACCCCTCCTGGGGGTGGGCCCGGCGCTGGGCAATGACCGCTTCCATCTGTTCAAAAGAATTCATGTTGCTTCCTCCTGTAAAATCCGATTAAAAAAGCAGCTGCGCGCCCCGGTGTGGCAGGTGGGCCCGTCCGGGTAGCAGAGATACAGCAGGGTGTCTGTGTCGCAATCGGTAAAGACCTCTGCCACATGGAGAAAATGTCCGCTGCTCTCCCCCTTATTCCACAGCTTCTGCCGGGAACGGGACCAAAACCAGGCCGTCCCGGTTTGCAGCGTCAGCTCCACGGCTTCCCGGTTGGTAAACCCCAGCATCAGCACATCTTTTGTCTCCGCATCCTGAATGATCACCGGGATCAGCTCGGATTTCTGAAATAAGCAATCCAAATCAAAGGCCATAAGCGTCCCCCCCTCACAACCGCACAGAAATCTGTTTTTCACGCAGATATTCCTTCACCTGGCCCACAGTCAGTTCACCGAAATGGAACAGAGATGCAGCCAGGGCCGCATCGGCTCCCGTCTGCTCGAAAACCTCTGCAAAATGGTTCAGGCTGCCGCAGCCGCCGGAAGCGATCACCGGAATGCCCACGGCCTGCGTTACCTTTTGCAGCATGGGCAAATCGAAGCCCGCCTTGGTGCCGTCGGCGTCCATACTGGTCAGCAGGATCTCCCCCGCACCGCGCCGCTCTGCTTCCTGAACCCAATCGATCAAGTCTATGCCCGTGGCCCTGCGGCCCCCTTCCACCATCACTTCATAGCGGCCGCCGGGCCGCAGCTTCGCATCCGCCGCCAGAACCACACACTGGCTGCCAAAACGCTCTGCCGCCCGGGAGATCAGTTCCGGATCCCTGACCGCCGCGGAATTCACGCTGATTTTATCCGCCCCGGCGCGCAGCAGCCGCTGAAAATCTTCCAGCGTGCGGATGCCGCCGCCCACCGTTAGGGGCACAAATACCTGCTCCGCCGTACGGGCCACCACATCGGCCACCGTACCGCGGCCTTCCTGGGTGGCTGTGATATCCAGAAACACGAGTTCATCCGCGCCGGCGTCGCTGTAATACTTGGCCAGTTCCACCGGATCGCCGGCATCCCGGATCTGAACAAAGTTGACGCCTTTGACCACACGCCCGTCCTGCACATCCAAACAAGGGATAATTCGTTTTGCTAACATTGCTCTCCCGCCTCTCTGATGGCTGCCGCCAGGTCAATGGTTCCGGCATAATAGGCCTTGCCGATGATCGCGCCGTAAACCCCCAGATCCCGCAAGCGGCGAATATCCTCCAGCACCGCCACGCCGCCGCTGGCAATGATCCGGCAGGACACCGCCCTCTGCATCCTTTCCAGCCAGGCATAGGACGGCCCCGTCAGCATGCCATCGGTGGAAATATCGGTAAATATCAAGGTTTTCACTCCGGCATCCTCCATTTGCCGGGCAAAGGTCAGGCAGTCCAGCCCGGAATCCTTTTCCCAGCCGGAAACGCGTACTGTA
>CALDMR010000097.1 GCA_937915065.1 uncultured Clostridia bacterium | reverse complement strand
CGAGCCGCTGCTGCGTGTGGATCAGCAGCTGATGGAGTTTATGCCGGATGAAGTGATTCGCGGCTTCGAGATGGCCGGCCGTCTGGTCGGTGCGGAGCAGGCAATCATCGGTATCAAGGGCAAGCACAAAGAAGTGATCGAGATCCTGGAAGAGCGGATCAAGGCGCTGGGCCTGGAGGACTATGTGAAGGTCGGCATTCTGCCGGACATGTATCCCGCCGGCGACGAACAGGTTCTGGTGTATGAGCTGACCGGCCGCATCGTTCCGGAAACCGGTATTCCCATCAATGTGGGCTGCGTTGTGTGCAATGTGGAAACGGCGCTGAACATTTACAAAGCATCCGAGGGCCAGACGGTTACGGAAAAATATATCACCCTGGCCGGCGATATTCCGAATCATATTACGGTGAAGGTTCCCGTGGGTACGCCGGTGCTGGATGTGCTGAAGCTGTCCGGTATTGAGAATTTTGATGAGTACGGCGTGATTGCCGGCGGCCCCATGATGGGCCCGCTGCTGACGGATCTGAGCGGCTACATCACCAAGAAGGATAAGGGCTTTATCCTTTTGAAAAAGGAGCATCCGCTGATCCAGAAGAAGAGCTGCACCATGGATGCGGCCAAGCGCGTGAACCGCGCGGCCTGCGAGCAGTGCCGCATGTGCACAGATCTCTGCCCCCGCTATCTGCTGGGTCATGATATGCAGCCCCATAAGCTGATGCGTATCAGCGGTTATCACCTGGATGATCCGATCGGCAAGACAAATGCATTGCTTTGCTGCCAGTGCAACCTCTGCGAATACTTCTCCTGCCCCGCAGGGCTGCATCCCAGATTGAACAACCTGTACTTCCGCAATGAAGTTTCCCAGCAGAAGCTGCGGTACGAGCGCAAAACCGAAACCTATGAAACCAGATCGGCCAGAGAGTACCGCAAGGTGCCCAGCAAGCGCCTGATTGCCAGACTGGGCCTGACGGCCTTTGACTGCAAGGCCCCCATGACCGATACCGGCCTGGAAGTGAAAAATGTTCATATTGCATTGGGGCAGTGCGTGGGCGCACCCTGTGAGCCGATTGTGTCGGTGGGCGACCATGTGGAAGCCGGCCAGATGATCGGCAAGATCCAGGACGGCAAGCTGGGCGCACCGGTGCATGCCTCGATCAGCGGCAATGTGCTGAGCATTGCGGACGGATACATTGAGATTGGAGGATAAGAAAATGCAGAGAGCGATTGGCATGGTGGAATTTTCCAGCATTGCGCGTGGAATTTATGCAGCAGACCAGATGGTCAAAGTCTCTGAGGTCGAAGTCGTTACTGCGAGCACATCCTGCCCCGGTAAGTATATCGCCATTGTCCACGGTGACGTGGCGGCGGTCAAGACCTCCATTGAAACGGGCGAGCGTGAGGCCGGTGAATATTACATCGACTCCATGGTGATTCCGAACGTACATCCCCAGGTGTTTCCTGCAATCACCGGAGCGACTTGTACTGAAGGCATCAATGCCCTGGGTATTATGGAGTCCTTCTCCATTGCCGCAATGCTGGAGACGGCGGATGCTATTTTGAAGGCTGCGGATCTGGAAGGTGTGGAACTTCGTTTGGGCAACGGCCTGGGCGGCAAATCCTTCTTCACCTATACCGGTGATGTGGCGGCAGTGAAATCCGGTACGGATGCAGGCAAACAGATCGTGGAGAAAAAGGGACTGATGGTCAACTTCGAAGTGATTCCTTCCCCGTCCCCGGTTCTGATTCAGTCGCTGATGTAAACCGTTGGAGATACTTGTAGCAAAGGAGACAGATTTATGAAATTGGAAGCATTGGATAAAGACGTACGGTCGATTCAGGAAGCCAGAGTTCTGGCAAGACAGGGTAAGGTGGCAGCCGATCAGTTTGCCAACTACACCGAGGAGCAAGTGGATCGTATTCTCCGCAATATGGTGAAAAAAGCACTGGATAACGCCGTGGTTCTGGCCAAGATGGCTGTGGAAGAAACGGGCTTCGGCAAAGTGGAAGACAAGGTCTTCAAAAACTATCTGGGCGCTCAGTTTGTTTATAACTATATCAAGGACATGAAGACCATCGGTGTGCTGTCCCAGGATACGGTCAATAAGGTCACTTCTGTGGCAGAACCCATGGGTTTGATCATGGGTATCGTTCCTTCCACGAACCCCACTTCCACTACGATTTACAAGGCTATGATCGCCATTAAGGCCCGCGATGCCATTGTTTTTGCACCCCATCCTTCTGCTTTCAAGTGCACCAAGATGGCTGCGGATATTCTGGCCCAGGCTGCTGAGGAAGCAGGCGCTCCCAAGAATGTGATTCAGTGCGTGGAGCTGCCCACCATGGAGTCCACCCATGAACTGATGCATGCTAAGGAAGTCAGCATGATCATCGCCACCGGCGGCCCCGGCATGGTCAAGGCAGCTTACAGCGCAGGCAAGCCTGCTCTGGGCGTCGGCGCCGGCAACTCCCCCTCTTACATTGAGCGCAGCGCAGACATTCATCAGTCTGTGGAAGATATTATCAACAGCAAGACCTTTGATAACGGTACGATCTGTGCATCTGAGCAGTCCGTTGTGGTGGATCGCTGCATCGCAGACAAAGTGATGAACGAGTTCCGCGCTCAGGGCGGCTATTTCATGACGGCAGAGGAAACCGCTCAGGTTTGCAAGCTGCTGTTCAAGAACGGCACTTCCATGAATGCCAAGTTCGTTGGCAGAAGCGCCAAGTATATTGCTGATGCAGCAGGCATCAAGATTCCCGACGGCACCAAGGTTCTGCTGGGCAAGCAGGAAGGCGTGGGCCCCGGTTATCCCCTGTCCTACGAAAAGCTGACCACTGTTTTGGCTTTCTATGTGGTTGAAGATTGCAATGAGGCCTGCGAGCTGAGCTACAAGCTGCTGCAGAACGGTATCGGACACACCATGAGCGTCCATACGGAAAACCCGGATATCGCCAAGGCATTCTCCGCAAAGCCCGCTTCCAGAATTCTGATCAATGTGGGCGGCAGCCAGGGCGGCACCGGCATGTGCACCGGTCTTGCTCCTGCCTTTACGCTGGGCTGCGGCACCTGCGGCGGCAGCGCCACTTCCGAGAATGTGACGCCTCTGCAGCTGATCAATGTGAAGAAGGTTGTGTATCCGATCCGCAAGGTCGATACCATCCTGCAGATGAACCCGAGACTGAGAGAGCTGCTGGAGCAGGCTAAGAGCGGTCAGGGCTGCCAGGGCGCATCCTGCGGCGCTACCCTGGAGAATATGACGGCCTCCGCCGGCCAGGATTATGTGACGGTGGGCTGCTGCACCGGCAAGAATCAGGACGCTGCCATCAATCACATCTCTGACGAGGATCTGAGAAAGATTGTCAGCGAGATCGCCAAGCAGCTGCGCTGATCGGGGGAAACGCCATGAATGCACAGTATGAAGATTTGATGCGGAAAGTGGCCGCAGCCGTCGTTCGGGTCCAGCAGGAAATGAACGAGGGCGGAAACGGCGCCATTCCGCTGGGTATTTCCAACCGGCATATCCACCTGTCCCAGGAGGATCTGGAAAAGCTGTTTGGCCCCGGCTATCAGCTGACCAACACCAAAGACCTGGTGCAGCCCGGACAGTTTGCCTGCAAGGAAACGCTGACAGTCTGCGGCCCGAAGGGCGCCATCGAAAAGGTGCGTGTGCTGGGCCCGGTTCGTAAACAGACCCAGGTTGAGATCCTGGTCGGCGACACCTTCAAGCTCGGCGTGAAGGGCGAGGTTCGGATGTCCGGTGTGCTGAGCGGCACGCCGGGGGTCACACTGACGGGCCCGAAGGGCAGCGTACAGATCCCCGAGGGCGTGATGATCGCCCAGAGACACATCCACATGTCCTGCGAGGATGCAGCCAGATTCGGCGTGACAGACGGCGAGATTGTGGATCTGGAGTGCGAGGGCACCCGGTCCGGCCTGCTCCACGATGTGGTGATTCGCGCCAACAACAATTCCAGACTGGAGTGCCATCTGGATACGGAAGAAGCAAATGCGCTGGGCTTGACCTCTAAGTCCAACGTCCGTATCGTAAAAAAAGCATAAACCAAAATTTTCAGAAGGAGACGAGCAAAATGGATAACATGAACGATAAATTGGAGATCCTGGTCAGAAAGCCCACCGAAGGTGAAATCGAGTACATAAGCAAAGAGATCACCTGGGAAAGCGACCCCTGCGAATTCGACTTCGTCTATGATCACAACGAGACCGCACTGGTGATTTACGGCTGCGCAACCCTGCAGTATCCCGGCGGTGAAGTAACTGTTCGTCCTGGCGATCTGTTCTTCTGCCCCAAGGGCCTGAAGACTCACTGGATTGTCAGAGAGAAGATTAAGAAATACGAGTTTTAAGAGGAAAGAGATATGAAAGGCGATATTTTAAGGTCTAAGATCCTCAGTGAGAAAATTATCCCGAACATGAATGAACAGTACAGAAAGCAGTTCCCGATTCCCGAGGGCCACAGAAGCCTGGGCATCTTCACTGCTGACTGCGATGATGTCTGTTATATCGGAATGGATGAAGCAAGCAAGAGTACCGATATCGAGATCGTACATGCCACGGCACTGTATGCCGGCGCAGCAAATGCAAGCTTTAAACTGAGCGGCGAATTCTATGGTGCATTTTCTGCTCCGAATCCGGAAGATATCGTCAGTGCTTTTAAGATCATTCATCAGGTCGTTGAGAACGACGCCTATTTTATCAGCTGCAATGAAGACGACTCGATTGCATATATTTCCCATGTGATCAGCCGTTCCGGCAGCTATTGGCCCCAGATTTCCACTGTAAAGCAGGGCGAGGCGCTGTTGTATGTCATCGCGCCTCCCAATGAATCCATGTATGCGATGGATGCGGCTCTGAAAGCTGCGGAAGTTGAGATTGCTGCATTCTGGGCCCCGCCTACGTATACCAACTGCGGCGGCGGTATTCTGAAGGGCGAGCAGTCCGCATGCCGCGCAGCCGGTGAAGCATTTGCCAAAGCGGTTCAGTATGTGGCAGACCATCCGTTGCAGCAGTTGCCGGGTGGTGGTGTCGGTGGCGGACTCCGTTAATCGTATTATTGAAGAATCCGTACCTGGTAAACAGGTTACGATTGCGCATGTAATCGCTTCCCCGATTCCCAGCATTTATGAATCGCTGGGAATCGAGGAGGGCGGCGCGATCGGGATCCTGACGCTGTCTCCCTATGAGACTTCCATGATTGCCGCGGATATTGCGGTGAAGGCGGCCGATGTGGACATCGGTTTCCTGGATCGTTTCACTGGTTCTGTGGTGATTATGGGCGATGTGCAGAGCGTGGAGACAGCCCTGAAGGAAGTTACGGATAAATTAGAGAAGATCCTGAAATTCGACGTTGTGCCGGTAACAAAAACATGAAGACGAAACGCATTATGATCCTGGGGGCCAGGGAGTCGGGAAAGACGCTGTTGGCCAATTATCTGAACGGGATCGAGACGCCGCCGAAACGTACGCCCCATATGGTGTACGGAAAGCGTACGCTGGACGTACCGGGCTCCTATGTGGAAAGCAACGATATGCATAAGCATTTGATTGCGGCCCAGCAGGATGCCTACTGTATGCTGATGCTTTGTGATCCAACGGCGCATAAGCGCAGTTATCCGCCCGGCTTTTCCAAAGTGTTCCGAATCCCGGTATTGGGTGTGATTACCAAGGCCGATTTGGGGCGCGACGGGATGGACAATGCTTATGCGGAATTGGAAGCCGCCGGCGTGCAAAAACCTTATTATGAGATCTCTGTCCAAACAGGACAGGGTATGGATGCCTTGGTGCAGCGTATCGAGGAGATCCGAACCGAACGATCACGGGAGAAAGGAGGATGCCGATGATTTATATTACGGAACAGAATCTGCGTGACCTATACAGCAAACAGGCTTTTGAAAGTTTCACGCTGGTGGAAGGCGAACGGTTAACGCCGGGCGCCAGGCAGTTCCTGTCAGATCGGCAGATATCCATCGTAGATCCCACGGACGTCAAACCCTCAAAAACCGCCACCATTCAGCTGGATGGCTCTGAAGAATACTCTTCAGAGCAGGCGGCGGAGGAAAAAGAACCGGAGGCAGCACAGTGCCCTGCGTGCAGCGGCGAAGATGCACCGGCTTCCGGGGCCGTTCCGACTGGCTGCAGCAATCAACTCAAAGCGCGGTTCTGCGCGTTGCAGGCGCTGTATCTGAAGCAGGCCACCGAGATCTATGCACAGAATCAAACGTTGGCCAATGAAATTTTTGACATGGAATGCAGCTTGTGCAGCATTGAAAACGGCAGCGATATCAATGTTTTAACGCCGGGGCCCTGCAGCGGTATGACCGCTGAGGATCTGAAATGTCCGCACAGAGAGTGCTTCCATATCACACGGGCGATGCTCTTGGCCAACCATGGAGCGGAGGTTGCCGTTCTTCATTACTTGAGGGGCGAAACATACCGCTTTTATTACGACAATGCGGAGGCCCTTTCGCAGTTGCAGAAGGTGCGTGTCGCATATCTCGTCAATCTGCTTTCGCAGATGATCCATAAAACAGTGGGCGGTTCTCTGTGCCAGAAAGCAGAGAAATAAAGCCCTGAAACGCAACAGTTTTCCAGGAAAATCTGCCGCGCTGATGCGGCAGCAGGGACGGAGGTGAAACAGGATGCAGGCATTAGGTATGATTGAAACAAAGGGCTTGATCGGTTCCATTGAAGCGGCGGATGCCATGGTCAAGGCGGCCAATGTCACGCTGATCGGAAAGGTTCATGTGGGCGGCGCCTTGGTTACTGTTATGGTGCGCGGCGATGTCGGCGCTGTGAAGGCGGCGACGGATGCGGGCGCAGCGGCTGCCCAGCGTGTCGGCGAACTGGTCAGCGTCCATGTGATCCCTCGTCCCCATATGGAAGTCGAGTCGATCCTGCCCCATCCTCCGACAGAGCCGGAGGACGGCCCGGAGGGCCCCAAAGACGCCCCGGAGGACAATAATAACGCGGAGGAACCGGAAGCACCCGTAGAGGAAGCGCCCGCAGAGGAAGCGGATGCTCCTGCGGAAGAGCCGGAAACTTCTGCGGAGGAACCGACAGCAGATCTTCCGGCAGAGCCTGTGGAAGAGGCAGCCGGAATGGCCGAGCCGGAGGAGACGCCGGCAGAGCAGCCCGCCCCCGAAGAAGAGGGGATGACGCGGGCAAAGCTGGAGGCCCTCGTCGCGCAGAATGGCCTGGAAGAGGCCATGTCGGAAATTACATTCCTGCGGCTGGCAGAACTTCGTGACCTCGCCAAAGAATACGAGGCGGCGGAGTTGACAGATAGAAACCTGAAGCGGATTGCCAAGGGTGAACTGCTCGATGCATTCCGTGCATTTTACGAGCAGAACTAAATTTTGAAAAGGAGGAGAGAACATGAAATATGATGCACTTGGTATGATCGAGACCAAAGGTCTCATCGGTGCCATTGAAGCAGCAGATGCTATGGTCAAGGCAGCGAATGTTACCCTGATCGGTAAGGAACATATCGGCGGCGCACTGGTCACCGTTATGGTGCGCGGTGATGTTGGCGCTGTAAAGGCGGCAACGGATGCAGGTGCGGCAGCTGCCCAGCGTGTGGGCGAGCTGATCAGCGTCCACGTGATCCCCCGTCCTCATGTTGAGGTCGAGACGATCCTGCCCAACTATACGCCTGAAGCATAAGGTGTTATCCTGACTTCTGTCAGAAAATGCATACCCCCTATTTGTACTCATTTTCCCTTTTATCACTCCAACGCTGTTTTTATCTTGTACCCCAAAGATGGAAACGGCGGCATACAGGCGGGAGCAATCCCGCCTGTATGTTTCAATATGAAACAAGAGAAAGGAAAGAAATGTATGGAACTTTTGAACAGCGAGCAGATCCTTGCCCTGTATGATGGGCTGGGCGCTGCCGTCGCACTGATTGATCGGGATCTGAAGATCGTTTATCTGAATCAGGCGGCGCAAAAGTTTTACAGTAAAGTGTTTGGGCCGAGGGAGTACTTGGGCTATTCCACAAAAAATTGCCACTCCCCGATCCATCAAAAAAATATTGACGCGTTGTTTTTGATGTTTGCCATGGGCAAACCTTTGAATTTTTACCATGCGAATTTTCCCGGTGTGGAGGGCGGTGCGGTAACGGTGCTGCAGTTCCCTTACTTCGTCGGAAAAGAGGTTGCGGGTATTTTAGAGATCAATATCGAAAGCAGTCTTGCTCCCGGCGGCCGCGGTGAACACCGGCGGATTTTTGTGGAAGAGTAAAACAGGCGGTTTTGGAATCTCTGGGAAAGGATGGGATCAGTGTATGGAAAAAGCGGAACGTATCAGTGATATTTTAAGCCGTGAATGGAACATGTTTCAAAAAGTGCAGAATACGGGCGGAAGAGCATCCTGCCAGGATGACCAGCGGGGATTCTGCGTGATGCGCGGCGCCCAGTTTGCGGCGTGGGACGACGCTATGCTGGCCTCTTATCAGAATGATCTGATCCGCGCCGAAGAGACGGGGGAAAACCTTTTGTCCGAAAAATACGGATATATGATGAAAGAAACACATCCGGAAGAATATGAGCAGATCCGGGAGCTGCTGGCGCCTGTTTCTGCGGAAAAAGAGCGGTTGGCCGAACAGATCCTGGCCATTGAGATCCCTCAAACGCGCCGGTTCCGCGCCATGTATCCAAAGCTTGGCAGCCGGGGGCGGCCCCTTACTGCGGCGGAAAGCTTTGGAGAAACTTCCGTGGAGACCTATACGCGCGGAGAGCTACTGACCTATTCTGAAGAGACGCTGCGGCTGTATCTGGCATATTTGCAGAAGCTGGAGCAGCATCATATTATGTTCCCTCTGCTGGTAATGAAGGCAACGGTGCGTGCCAGCGGTTATTATTCCTTAGATGCAGCGGAGAAGGCCTGCTGCTGAAAAAGTGAATCGTCCCCTGCGTGCAGAGCGGCACGCTGTTTTTGGAGGAACGGATTGACAAAGCGGTGACGAACTGCTATGATGATATCAATAGAACAATGTCTGCACACAACGGCGTGTGCAGAAAGATTTTGTGGCATCGAAGTCCAAAAACTCCTGGAGTTTTTGGGCTTTTTTATATGTTGAAAACGGGTCGCAAGACCGTGGGGAAACAGGAGTGAAAAACATGCAGTTTCAAACCATCTATGAAGAAAAGAAGCGGAGCGCAGCGGAAGTAGCGGCCATGATTCCGGATGCGTCCCATATTTTTTCCGATATTTTTCTGGCCCAGCCGAAAACTTTGTATGAAGCGATCAATAACCGCTGTTTAGCAGATTCCATGCGCAGCTGCACGATCACGACCTATCTGGATCTGTATCCGCTGGTTTGCTACACGGAGCCCATTCGTTTTGCGAAGAATCTGCAGGGCACATCGGTGTTTTGCTCTGGCTTGACCCGTAAGGCCGTGGGCCAGGGACTGGCGGATTATCTGCCCAATACCTACTGGGATCAGCCCGCATTGATCCGGGATTATTTGGATGTGGATGTTTTTGTGGTTTCCGTGTCGCCGATGGATTCCCATGGCTATTTCAGCCTGGGCGTGACGGGTTCGGATTCTGCGGAATATCTGAAAAAGGCCAAAATGATCCTGGTGGAGGTCAATCAGCAGATGCCCTATTGCGCGGAGGCGCCCAGAGTCCATGTTAGCGAAGTGGACGCTTTGTGCGAGGCGGACTATGCGCTGCCGGTATTGCCTCCGGCCAAGCTGGACAGTGTGAGCATGACCATCGGCAATCTGATTGCCGAGCGCATTCCCGACGGGGCCTGCCTCCAGTTGGGTATCGGCTCCATTCCCGACGCTGTTGGTATGGCGCTGAAATCCAAAAAGCATCTGGGCATCCATACCGAGATGTTGACGGACAGCATGATCGAGCTGATTGAGTGCGGCGCGGTGGACAACAGCTGCAAAACGCTGCATCCGGGCAAAACCGTGGCGACCTTTGCATATGGTTCCAAGCGGATGTATGACTATATCGACCACAATCCCTCTGTGGCGATCCTGCCGGTGGATTATGTGAATAATCCCTATACCATTGCGCAGAACAGTCAGGTGGTTTCTGTGAATGCGGCCCTGGAAATCGATTTGAGCGGCCAGGTGTGCGCTGAATCCATCGGCAACAAGATGTTCTCCGGTTCCGGCGGACAGCTGGACTATGTGCGCGGCGCGCTAATGAGCCGGGGCGGCCTGAGCTTCATTGCCTTCCCCTCCACCGCCAAGGGCGGAACGATCAGCAAGATCAAGCCCTTCCTGTCCCCCGGCGCAGGTGTGACAACGGGCCGGAACGAGGTCGACATGGTTGTTACGGAATACGGTTTGGCCAAACTGCGGGGCAGATCCTTTGCCCAGCGGGCCAAAGCATTGATTTCCATTGCCCATCCGAATTTCCGGGATGAGCTGATGTTTGAAGCGCAGAAGATGGGACTCATGCTCTAATTCCATTAAATGGAAAATAAACCGCCTGATGTGGAAAGAATTGTGGATAATGTGCAAAGCTTCGACAGAAGTGCCCGGAATTTGATAAAAACGGCGGCGCTTCGCTCCGGCGGAGCACGCAAACCGCTGACACGGGTGGAAGGAGTTGACCGAATATGTACAATGTTCGAAAAGTAACGGATGATCTCTATTGGATCGGCGCCAACGACCGGCGCTTGGCCTTGTTTGAAGGTGTGTATAAGATCCCGAAGGGCGTTTCCTATAATTCCTATGTGTTGCTGGATCGTGCTACGGTGGTGTTTGATACCGTGGATCACAGTGCCAGCCGGCAGTATTTGGAAAACTTGGCCCATGTGCTGAACGGCCGCAAGCTGGATTATGTGGTGGTGCAGCATATGGAGATGGATCACGCTGCAACTCTGGGCGATTTGGTGGCCCGGTATCCCAATGTGACCATTGTCTGCAATGAAAAAGTTGCCCAGATCATGGAGCAGTTCTTTGAATTCGATGTGCGCTCCCGCCTGCACCTGGTGGCAGAGGGGGATACATTCTGCACCGGAAAGCACACCTTCACATTCGTGGCTGCACCCATGGTTCATTGGCCCGAGGTTATGGTGACCTATGATATCGGCGAAAAGATCCTTTTTTCCGCCGATGCCTTCGGCACATTCGGCGCTCTGGACGGCGCCCTGTTTGCCGATGAAGTGGACTTCTTCGGAGACTATCTGGAGGAAGCCCGCCGCTACTATACCAATATCGTCGGCAAGTACGGCCCCCAGGTGGTGGATGTGCTGAAAAAAGCTGCCGGCATCGAGATCAAGATGGTGTGCCCGCTGCACGGCTTTGTCTGGCGCAAGAAATTCAGCCAGTTCCTGGAGAAGTACATCCAGTGGGCTACCTATACCCCCGAGGAGACCGGCGTGGTGATCGCCTATGCCTCTATTTACGGGAATACGGCCAATGTGGCAGAGATCCTGGCGTCCAAGCTGACGGAGCGGGGCATTAAGGTGGCGCTGTATGACGCGTCCTATACTGCGGCCGACGAGATCCTGGCGGCGGCGTTCCGGTATAGCCACCTGGTTTTTGCTTCCGCTACTTATAACGCAGGGATCTACATCGCCATGGAGAACCTGCTGCACGATATCGTGAACCACAATCTGCGCAACCGCACGGTGGCCTTTGTGGAGAACGGTTCCTGGGCGCCGGCAGCCGGCGGCCAGATGCGCCAGCTGATGGCGCAGATCCCCGGCACAAAGTTTATTGATCAAAGCGTGACGGTGCGCTCTGCCTTGAAGGAACGGCAGATGGACGAGGTGGACGCCCTGGTGGATGCCATTGCTGCAACCATTCCCGGAGCCAAGCCTGCGGTTCCCAGTAAGCAGGCGGTCATGTCCATGCTGCGCGATGATCCTGCGGCGCTGTTGACGATGATGATCACCGCCCGCCAGGGCGCTGCCGCCCCCACGCCCATCGATCCTGCGGCCTTCCAGAAATTCTCTTACGGCCTGTTTATGCTCAGCGCCAGAGACGGTGCGAAGGATAACGGTTGTATTGTCAACACGGCGATGCAGCTGACCAGCAATCCCCAGCGCATTTCCATCGCGGTGAACAAATCCAATTATACCCACGATATGATCCTGAAAACCGGCGTGTTCAATGTTTCCGTGCTGAGCGAAGACGTGTCCATGGATGTGTTTAAGCGCTTTGGCTTCCAAAGCGGCCGCACGGCAGAGAAGTTTGAGGGCTGCGAAGGTTTGCAGCGCAGCGCTAACGGCCTGTACTATCTCACCGGCTGCACCAATGCGGTGCTCTCTGGCAAGGTCATTCAGAGCATTGACTGCGGCAGCCACACCCTGTTCATCGCTGATGTGACGGAAAGCAAAGTGCTGTCCGACGAACCTTCGGTGACGTATGCTTATTACTTTGCCCATATCAAGCCTAAGCCCCTGCCCGCCGCCATGACGGAGGAGCCTAAAAAGGGCTGGATCTGCAAGATCTGCGGCTATGTTTATGAGGGCGATGACCTTCCCGTTGACTTTATCTGCCCAATCTGTAAGCACGGCGTGGCCGATTTTGTCCGGCAGGAATAACGCGCAATGCCCCAAAAGCATCCTTGTATTTGTACCCCTTGATTTGTACCGACAGAAGTGTAGCCTGAGCGATTCGATCAGAAGAGATCAGGGCGACGCCTCAATCGCCCTTCTTCAGTGTTTGGATCAGATCCGCAGTTCTCGGAAATAAGCAGGTTGTGCAGTCCCGCTCAAATGACTGCATTGCCGTGTTCCCGAAGCGGTACCTTCTGTTTTCTATCCTGCGGCCAGCTGGTTCAGCTGGCCGCTTTCCTTTTGAAAAACCAGGGAAAATAGGAGCGAAAAGCTATTGACAAACAGGAGGGGCCTTGTTATACTGAACTCAATTTCAATTTTATATTGGCTGATATGCAACGGCGTATATCAGCAGAATGCGGCATTGTGGTCCAAAACTTTTGATGCAAAGGTTTTGGCCTCTTTTTTTACCATTCAAATGCGCATTTTGCACAATATGGTGGAAATATAATGCACTCTATTCGTCGATGTGAATAAAATTTGACGCAATTTTTGCGCGTTGTGCTGAAAGGAGGGGCCTTCTGTGGGAGAAACGGCTGTGGTCACCAATCTCCAAAAATTCAGCGTCCATGATGGGCCTGGAATTCGCAGTATTCTGTTTTTGAAGGGGTGCCCTTTGCACTGTCAATGGTGCGCCAATCCGGAAAATATTGGACCAGCACCAGAGCTGATGGTCTATGGAGCCAAATGCATTGGCTGCGGCCGATGCGTTGGCCAATGTTCCCGGGGGGCGATTGCGGCGGATGGGACGGGACGGCCGCCGGACAAGGGCCTCTGCGTGGATTGCGGGGCCTGTGCCGCGGTTTGCCCCAGCGGAGCACGGGTGATCAAAGGCGCGCGGACTACGGCGGAAGAAGCCCGGCGGGCGGTGGATCGGGATGTGCCCTTTTATAAGAATTCCGGCGGCGGCATTACATTTTCCGGCGGCGAGCCGCTGCTCCATCCCGATTTTATTGTGGAGATCGCCCGGGCTTATCGGGCGGAGGGACTCAATACAGCGGTGGAGACCTGCGGCTGTGTGCCCTGGCAGACTTTTGAACAGGTGCTGCCCTGGATCGATTTGTTTTTATTTGATTTGAAGATGATGGACAGCGAAAAGCACTGCCGGTACTGCGGCAGGGGAAATGAACAGATCCTGGCCAATTTGTCCCGACTGTGCGGGCGGGCCCGGATCATTGTGCGCATGCCCATTATTCCCGGCGTGAATGACAGCGAAGCGGATCTCCGGCAGGCCGGAGCGTATCTGGCCCAGTACGGGGATGAGATTGAGGCGGTGCATTGCCTGCCCTATCATAACATGGGCCTTTCCAAATACGAAGCCCTGGGCCGGGCGTATGCTCTGCAGGAGACGACGCTGCCGAATGCGGAGGATATGGCGCGGGTCAAGGAGCTGCTGGAGGGTTATGGCCTGCGCGTTCAAATTGGCGGTTAACCAGGATGCTCCCGAAGGGCGGAGCATCTCGATGATAAATTCACCCAAAGCAACATGGATATCAGAATAAAGGAGGCACAATTATGGCTTGCTGCGGCAACAACAATGTGGAAAGAAGAAAATGGACCGACGGTGCGACAGAGCGGGTGAACCGCCTGAGGGATCAGTTTTTCCAAAATCAGCCGGAACTGGATGTGTTTCGTGCCCTGGTGTATACCCGGGTCTATCAGGAAACGGAAGCGGAGGATCTGCCGGTTCGCCACGCGAAAGCGCTGCTGGCGTACATGACGGAAAAGCCCCTGGTCATTGGCCGGGACGAGCTGATCATCGGCACCGAGGGATCGAAGCACCGCTCCGCCGTGGTCTGCCCCGAGATCTGCTATAAGTGGATTGCTGATGAGATGGATACCATGGCGACCCGCCCCCAGGACCCCTACCAGATCTCCGAGGAGACGAAAAAGGCCCTGAAGGAAGTGATTTTCCCCTTCTGGGAAGGCAAATCCATGGAAGAGTACTTCTATGCCAACATGAGCGATGAGCTGAAAAACATCGGCATGGGCACCAATATTGTGTTCAGCGACGCCAAGTCTGCCACCGGCGGCGGCGAATGGTCTGTGGGCTATCACAACATTGTGATGAAAAAGGGCTTTAAGGGTGTCCGTGAAGAGGCGGAGGCCTATCTGGCTGCCCTGGATCGGACCGATCCCCAGACCTGGAGCAAGGCCAAGTTTTATGAGGCCGTGATCATCACCTGCGAGGCCTGCCGCGTTATGTGCCAGCGTCATGCCGATTATGCCCGGGAACTGGCGGCGGCGGAAACGGATCCCGTGAGAGCGGCGGAGCTGCTGAAAATCGCAGAAGCCTGCCGCGCTCCCTATGAGGCGCCCAGAAACTTCCACGAGGCGGTGCAGTCTGTGTGGTTTACCCAGATGATGATCTGGGCCGATGAAAACCAGCAGGCATGCTGCATTGCCCGCCCGGATCAGTATCTGTATCCCTTCTATAAGGCGGATATCGAAAGCGGCGCCATCACCAAGCTGGAAGCCCAGGAACTGCTGGAATGCCTGTGGATCAAGCTGGCGGAGTATATTTATGTGGTCACTGCGGACGGCGCGTCCTACTATTCCGGTTATATTTCTTTCTGCGGCGTTACCGTGGGCGGCGTGGACGAAAAGGGCGAAGACGCGGTCAACGACCTTTCCTCCATGATGCTGCAGTGCACCATGGATCTGCGGATGAATACGCCCACCATCAATGTGCGCGTGAATGAAAAAACGTCCGACGAGTATTTGATGAAGGTCTGCGATCTGATCAAGCTGGGTACCGGTCAGCCCGCCCTGTTCTTTGACGAAAATGCCTTCCGTATTCTGGAGCGCCGCGGCGTGCCGCTGGAGGAGGCCTATAACTGGTCTGTGGGCGGCTGCATCGAGCCCTATCCTGCGGGCAAGTCCCACATGTGGGCCGAGGGCTGCCGCTACAGTTATGCCATTGCTGTGGAATGGGCTCTGTTCAATGGCTACACCCGCTACTGGAAGCGGGATATCGGCTTGAAGACCGGCGATCCGCGCACCTTTGATACCTATGAAAAATTTGAGGACGCCGTGAAAAAGCAGATGGCCTACCAGATCAAAATGGCCGTGGCCAGCGTCCATGTGTCCGAGCAGGCGCACATGAAAAAGCTTCCCAAAACCGTTCGTTCGATTCTGACGGAGGGATGCCTGGAAAGCGGCACCGACTGTCTCTTCGGCGGCGCGGTGTTCAACAACGGCCCCGGTTTGGAAACCACCGGCCTGACGGACTTGGCAGACTCCATGGCGGCGGTGAAAAAGCTGGTGTATGAAGACAAGGTGTTCACCATGGATCAGCTGGTTCGCATGATTGAGGCGGACTTTGAGGGATACGAGGCTGAGCGCCAGATGCTGATCAACAACGCCCCCAAGTACGGCAACGACGATCCTTATGTGGATGACATTGCCAAGGAGATGATGGATTTCTCCTATGAAGTCACCTCTTCTTACAAGAACCTGCTGGGATACCACTTTGTGACCGGCAATGTGCCCGTGATCGCCAATGTGCCCCATGGCGAGGTCACCTGCGCGCTGCCCTCGGGCCGCAAAGCGGGAACGCCCCTGGCCGACGGTGTGTCGCCCTATACCGGCTATGATAAGAATGGCCCCACCGCCATTATCAAGTCGGTCTGCGCCATGGATCACTCCAAATCCGGCTGTGGCAATCTGCTGAATATGAAATTGAGCCCCTCTTTGCTGGAAACGGAACAGGACAAGAAGAATCTGATTGCCCTGATGCGCACGGAAAGCCAGCTGGGCGGCTACCATGTTCAGTTTAATGTGGTGTCCAATGAAACCCTGAAGGACGCTCAGAAGCACCCTGAGAATTACAGTGATCTTCTGGTGCGGGTGGCCGGTTACAGCGCCTACTTTGTGGAGCTGCGGCCCGACGCACAGCAGGCCATTATCGACCGGACAGAGCTGTCCAACTGGTGATCTGCCACTGGGCAGGCATGGCTTGCAGCAATCAAAACAACACAAGAGGCCCCTTCCGAATGGAAGGGGCCTCGCAGTTTTTATGGGGCTTTTTACTTCATGGCCTTGGTGTCCACGACATCGCGCAGCAGGGCGGCGAAATCGTTCAGACTCATGGCGCCCAGATCCTCACCGGAGCGGTGCCGGACGGAAACAGTGCCGTTTTCCATATCCCGGTCGCCCACCACCAGCATATAGGGGATCTTTTCCATGGTGGCTTCGCGAATCTTCTTGCCGACCTTCTCGTTGCGGTGATCCACTTCCACGCGGAAGCCAAGGGCATCCAGCTGGGTGGACAGGGTGTTGGCATAGTCGGCGGCGCGATCCGTGATGGGCAGGATCTTGACCTGCACGGGGCTGAGCCAGGTGGGGAAAGCGCCGGCAAAGTGCTCGGTGATGACGCCGATGAAGCGCTCGATGGAGCCCAGCACCACGCGGTGGATCA
>CALDMR010000096.1 GCA_937915065.1 uncultured Clostridia bacterium | reverse complement strand
TCGGATCTTGACCTTGCTGGAATCAAGCCTGCAAAACTGTTTCGCAATTACCTATTACCCTACCACATATATGACTAACAGAACACGACACAAAGCGAGAAATGCCATGTTTTTCATAATTAGACATCTGTGTCCGGTGGTTTTACAGGAAAATCTCCCTTTTTATGCTGGTCGCTCCAACCTTCTCTCATCATGATAATTTCTCATCACCATTCTTTTGTCTTTGCCTCACGCCTGTTCTGCATGACCTGCCTTTGGTATACGAGAACGGGGATCAGAGAAGCCAAGGCAAGCACACCAAAAACAATGGAACCATTTACAAGCATAACCGCTGCAAACATAAACAGGATCAAAAGCCACGGATTACGCAAATTCCTGTAATAAGCTTCTTTGTCCTCATAAGAAGTGTGAAGTTCAAAGGGTTTGCCGTCATTGACTTTTTCTACAATCATCAGTTCACGATTAAAAGTCGTGTCATTTGCTGCAATGCGTCCGCCCTTTTCTGCCCATGGGCGCCATCGCATTTTGCCAAGAGAAACATTCAAATTCATATTTTTGTAAAACACTTTATAATCCATCTCTTCCAAAAAATCATGATAGTCCGTCGCCCCATCTTTCGATTTTTGTCCAATAAACTCCACACAGTATGTTACCTCGTCCGGATTACACTCCTCAAATTCATATAACATTTTTCCGGTCCGAACCAGTCGCCAGCCTTTTTCAGACATTTTGTTCAGCCAGTGTTCCTGAAGCTTCAACAAGCCGCCAAAAAAACAATAATACTTTTTACTCATACCGCACCTCCCAGAATTCCATTTGCTACTTTTACAAGTTCCTTCAGTCTTACAAGTTCTTTTTCTGCAATTTCTTTTCCTTGTGTTGTGATAAGATATTCTTTTTTTCGTCCCGCGCAATCCCCATATGGCGCAATCCATCCCTTTTCCTGTAAAGAATTTAATGCGCCATATAAGGTACCTGCCCCCAATGCGAGACGTCCTTGTGTGCTTTCTTCAATAAACTGCATGACCGCATACCCATGTTTTGGTGTATATAGGGAAAGCAAAATATAAAATGTCACCTCGGTAAGTGCCCCACCTTTCACATGATCCCGCATATCTCCGCCTCCTTATTACAGTTACTGTAATAAATATATCACTAACCGTAATAACTGTCAATGATGGAGGTGTGTTTTTCTCTCTTGGTTTTGTTATGGTTGGACACTGCTTTCACCAGATCTACATCAAAAAAGACAGTCGATTTCCTCGACTGCCCTTTTGGATAGCTTATTTGGTTTTTCTGTGCATAATTAACATAAGCTGCAGCCTTTCCACTTACTCTGAAGTTCGCAGTCGCTCCACCACAGTTCCCTTATTAAAGAAATGGAGAACGATCAGCGGAATAACCGCAGCCAAAATCAGATACAGCGCGCCGATGACCAGAACCGGAACCATTGTGATGTGCAGAGTAAAAAACCACATGGAGGGTGAATTCAAAACAGCTTTCAATACCGTAAGAGCCAACAGCACTGCGACTGCTCCTCCAATGATGTCCGCACCTGCCGCATAATAGATGCCCTCATAGACCATCAGGCGGCGAAGCTGGGGTCATACCAATACTTTGCATGGAGGCAAATTCATGGCGGCGGGTAATGATGTTGGTGATGATCATGTTGGTAAAGTTGATCAGTCCCGCAAAGGCCATGATGCTGCCGATCAGACTACCCACTACCAGAACCATACTTGCAACGGAGTTTAACTGTTCTTTCAGCAATTTCGTTGAAGTATAGGTAACAGAAGGATTCTTTTCCACATAGCTGCTAAGGAAGTCCTCCATATTCGGCTGTAAGGAAACATCCATATCAAATCCATAGCTCAACAAAGCGGGGTTGATGTATATCTGTTTGAACAGGGTGTCCGGCAGATATACAAAAGGTGCATCACCGCCAATATTCATCATAGCTGTAGTTGTTGTTGGAGTTTCGTCCTCAGTTCCAACGGTGCATGCCTTCGCAAGAATCGTCCAGGTTTTCACCAACTCACCATCTCTGTAGAAGGAAATACTGTCTCCGATCTGCAACTGTTCTGTCAGGGACGTACTTTTCGGACCACCACTCAGTCGGTCTAACCGTTCTCCAATAATGACATATTCTCCGGTTGCCATTTTTTCTTTCAGGATCTCAGGATCTTTTTCCCCTTCATAGATCCTCATATCTGCCCAAAAATGTTCGGAAGCGCCAAAGACATTTCCATAAAAAAGATTTTCTACATCCGGGGCAGTTTTCAGTGAATAATTCCCCACAGACTTTTGAACCCCATTCTCATATTCATAAGAATTTGAAAAAGTGAGTCCATCAAAACCATAGTCCACAAGCACGTTGTTGTCTTCTACGGTATTTCGATAGAGACAGCGTTCATTTTCCACGCCCTTCTGTTCGCGCAGCAGATCCACCACTGGCTGCGGAAGGGCATCTTTGTGATATCTGAATCCTTCCTGAACGTTAACTGCAATGGAATTGTAAACAGTGAAGTCTGTTTTTGTTGTACGGGTAATCCATTTTTCTTCATCCATACTCTGCGTCACAATGATCACCGAGTTGAATAAGACAATACACAACAGCATGGAAACCATGATAAATACAGAGCGGCGCCTGTTACGCCCCAGGTTTGAAAATGCCATATGAGAAAGTTTTGCTCCGCTGGTTCGCCTGACAGCTTTCTTTTTATAATCATTCTGCTCTGTATAGCGAATTGCCTCCAGGGGAGAAACTTTTGCCGCCTTTTTTGCCGGTTTGCGAGTGCTGATAAACACTGTCAAAATCGTAAACAGCGCAGCGATGAGAAACAAGGCTGGGGAAAACGATGTCTGCAAGGTTGCCGTAGAATACTCGTAGCTGAAGATCCCCATTACTATTGGAAGAAGCGCCCGTCCTGCAAAGAAACCTGCAATTAAGCCAATGGGTAAACCAATCAGGGTTAACCATATTGCCTGTCGATTGACGATGCTCTTGATCTGCCGCGTAGAAGTACCAATCATCCGCAGCAAGCCATATTGCCGTACATCCTGCATCACAGAAATATCAAAAATATTGTAGATTAACAGGTAGCCACACATAATAAACATCAGAACAAACACTGCGCCAAACAAGATGGATTCCGGTGAAATCAAACCTTTTCCCATCTTATTTTCTACGGAAAGGATAAAGTTATCTGCATCCATATCTTCTGGATTGCCCCCAATGGAATAAACAAAATCATCCATCTGCTCCTTAATGTTTGTCTTATCCTTCAAAACCACCTCGGAAAAAGTGACTCCTGACAGCTCTCTATCCACTGCACGGGTATTCTTGATCACATCTGGATTTTCTTTTACAAACTGTTCTGAAAGAATTGCAACACTGACCGTATCATTGCTTGCTTCCCACCAACCGGAAAGCACCATATCATAATGATAAGTTTTTCCCCTGATTTCAAATTCCAGAGGAACTTCCGCTCCAATTTCCGGTTCCACGCCAAGAGCCTTCAAAGCCAGTTCCGTCGTGGCAATCTCATTCACTTTTTCCGGCGCTGTTCCGTGTGTGGGCACACAAAAAGTAAGTTCTTGCTGTATGCTGTCAGCGTAATTTAATTCAATGGAATGCCCCTTGGAGTTGCTTGCATAACCAATCACCCGTCGATGACCTGCTTTTTCTATGAAATCACTGTTTTTCAGTTGTTCAAACTGTTCCTCCGTCATATAGCCAAAGGTTCCGTCTCCCTTACTGCCTTTCTGCATCTGCATAGAAAGCTGAAGAGAAGATACCATATTGAATGCCAATGATGTAATGGAAGTAAACAAAAACGCGGTCAGAAAAATTGCCAAGATCGCAGCCAGGTTACGAACCTTATTCTTCCTGAAATATTGCTTAGAAAGCCGTTTGATCGTTTTTGTATTATTATTACCAAACAGAATGTCCGTCATAGTCCCGCCTCCTTTACTGCATAATCTTACCATCTTCGATCCGAATGATACGATCTGCAAGCTGGGCGATCTCACCGTTATGGGTGATCATCACAAGGGTCTGATGAAATTTCTGACTGGTTGTTTTCAAAAGTCCCAGTACATCCGCGCTGGTCTTGCTGTCCAGGTTTCCGGTGGGCTCATCGGCCAGGACGATCGCAGGCTTTGACACCAGAGCGCGGGCAATGGCTACCCGCTGCTGCTGGCCGCCGGAGAGATTGTTTGGCATATTGTTCAGCTTATCCTCCAGCCCCAGCAGCTGTACCACTTCTTTCATAAATTTTTTGTCTACCTTATTTCCGTCCAGTTCCACGGGAAGCACAATGTTTTCGTAGACATTCAGCACCGGAACCAGATTGTAATTCTGGAAAATGAAGCCGATTTTTCTTCTGCGGAAAACAGTCAGTTCCTCGTCTTTGAGTTTGGACAGCTCCTTGCCATCCACGACCACCTGGCCAGAGGTGGGTACATCCAGCCCCCCGATCATGTTCAGCAGCGTGGATTTACCACTGCCGGAGGTTCCCACGATGGCTACAAATTCACCCTTTTCAATGGAGAGGGTCACACCATCCAAAGCTCTGGTAATGTTCGGCTTTGTTCCATAGTATTTTTTCAGTTCAGTCGTTTGCAAAATGCTCATAAAGAACACCATCCTTTCTTTTTGATAAACCCATTGTAACGACCAAACCTCACCAAAATGTCACGAGCCGCAAAAAAATCTGCTCCAAATGTCACGAACCTGTGACATTTCCATTTTGGGGCCACACCTGATCTACTTTCGGGGTAAAAAAACAGAAAAGATGGAACCCTTCCCAACCTCCGACGCCACCCGGATATAGCCGCCCTGCAAGGTCACGATCTCGCGAGCCAGATACAGACCAATACCAATGCCATCCACATCATGTACCACATCTTCCCGATAGAACCGTTTGAAAATCGTCCCCTGGTGCTGCTCCGAAATGCCGATGCCTGTATCAGCAATGTCGATCTTCGCATACATCTCCCAGCTTTCCACCGAAACACGGATCTGCCCGCCTGCCGGGGTGTACTTCACTGCGTTATCCAGAATGTTGAACAGGGCTTCGCTTGTCCATTTTCTATCGTGGCGCGCATCCAAATGCTCCGGACATTCTACCTGCACATCTATTTGTTTCTTTTCTGCATTAAGCAAAATCCCACCCAGCGCAGCGGCAAGGGTATCATAAACTGGCTGCTGTTTTTGCTCCAGCGAAATGACTCCCGTTTCCAGGCGGGAAGTCTTAATCATAGCCTGCATAAGAAAGTCCAGCTTGTCGAGCTGACTGGCCTGAGCTGTCAGAAATTCCTTTTGTTTCTCCGGGGGAACCTCGTTTTCAAGCAGTGTATTGTTGATCATTTTCAAATTGGCGATCGGAGTCTTAACCTGATGGGAGATATCAGAAATCAGTTCCTGCAGGTCAGCCCGTTCTTTTGCGATGCTGTTTTTATTTTCCTGCATGACCTCATACAGCCGCCCCAGCCGATAGTTAATTTTATAGAACAGGCTTTCCTCACAGGCGGTCTGCTTCGGCTGCGCATCCCCGGAAAGCATATCATCCATCTGGCCACAAAAAGCATCCGAGAACAGAACCAGTTTCCGGCGGATCAGAGCCACAAAGCAAATGACACAGAACAGGACAAAGACACTGAACAGGAACACATACCAGACAGCCGTTGTATTCCGGGTCAGCAGATAAACAGCGGCGGAAACTGCACCAACCGCCAGCAGCAAAAGTGTCCCCAAAAGGATACAGGCTTTGTTGATGGAGAGTTTTTGCATATTCATTTCAATGCCCCTCCGATCCACAAATAGCCCATGCCGTACACCGTTTTGATATACTGGCGTCCCTCTGTTTCAATTTTGTTCCGCACCCGGCTGATGGCTGAGGTCAGGGCGTGTTCATCCACAAAATTCCCATCCGCATCCCACAGCTTTTCGAGCAGCACCTGTCTGGTCAACACATTCTGCGGATTTTTGGTCAGGACTTTCAACAGCCGGTACTCCAACGGAGTGAACACCAGCGGCTTACCGGACAGGGAAGCTGTCATCTCCGAGAAATTGATGGACAGTGCGCCGTCTTCATAACAATCACCGCCTCCAGGCTGTTTTGCCAGCCGCCCCAGCACCACGGACAGCTTTTTTTGAAACACACTCATGGGAAATGGCTTGGTCACATAGTCCTCTGCGCCCAGCTCATAGCCTTTGAGCATATCGCTCTCCATATCATTTGCAGTCAGGAAGATCACTGCCGTATCCGGCCGGCGCTCCTTTACCTCACGGCAGAAATCAAAGCCGTTTCCATCCGGCAGGTTTACATCCAGCACGATCAGGTCATAATCCTGCCTGGTCAGAAAATTACCGGCTGCTGATTTTGTCATTGCAGAGTCCACAACATAGCCTGCCACCTCCAGGTTATAACATAACGTATGGTTCAAAAGTCGATCATCCTCGACTACCAAAATTCGCATCTTATCACACTCCCTTCTTTATCAGTATAACACCCAAATGTCACAGAAACCTCACGAGAGGATTATTTTCTGGTTTTTCTTCCTTTTACCTGGAGGAGTCTCCTCTGTTAAATGATCTGTAAAATATCTTTTTTTCTATGTATGAATGGAGATATTATAACATTTGCAGATTTCTATGTCACGATTTCCTCATTCAACATCCACCCGGATGCGTTCCACCAGACTTCCGCTCTTTTCCAGCTGCCCATACGCA
>CALDMR010000095.1 GCA_937915065.1 uncultured Clostridia bacterium | reverse complement strand
CGGGTTCCCATTGGTTGAGTTGATAATTTTTTGTATAATTCAAAATAAAATCTCCCTTTCGTAGTCGAATTTTGGGGCTTTTAGGGGGCTTGCGCCCCCGGGCCCCTGAGCAGAAAACAGAACCGGGCAAAAGTTTTGCCCTACACATAGGTGTAGGGCAAGGGATTTGTTGCACGCAGTTATGCAACCATTTTCTTTTTTGTTTTTTCTGTGGGGGGTGCGGTTGGGTTTTGGCTTTTGGTGCTGCGTGGGCGGTGACCCCATCCCCCAGGGCTTCTCGCCCTGGAACCTCGGTCACTTTCTGCTTGTGCAGAAAGTAACCAAAGACACACTTAAGAGAAGGGGGATTGCGATTTATCTCCGCGCTAAGAGCCTCGCTTCGCTCGGTTGCGCTCCGAAACGCGCCTGCGGGCGCAGCCCTGGCCTAAAGGGTATTGCTACCGCAGCAATCAAAAGCAATACAGTCTCAGAGAAAAAACATGGTGACGAACCGCTTTGCAAAAATTATACAAAAGAAACGTGCGGGAGCGATGGCTCCCGCACTGGATTGTGGTTATTCTTTTGGTTTTCGCGTGGCCTCGTAGTCCTTCAGGGCGGTGATAGCGCGGCCGGAAAGGGGATAGAGGATGATGATATTGAAGACGGTCATCAAACCAACGCCCACGTCGCCCAGATCCCACACGAAAGTGTATGCGGCCAGGCCGCCGATGAACAGCATGACCAGGGCCAGGATTTTATAGGCGGTCTGGGAAAGCCAGTTGTCGCCGAAGAGGTAAGCCACATTGGAACGGGCATAGAAGAGAATGCCGATGAATGTGGAAAAACTGAACAGCAGTAGAGTGATGGCGATGAAAACCACACCGAACTGGCCCAGATGATGGGCCATGGCAGCCTGCATCAGATCCATGCCCTGCAGGCCGTCGATGACTTCGGCGGGGGCCAGCAGCATGATCATGGCGGTGCAGGAACAGATGAGCAGGGTGTCGATAAACACGCCCAAAGCCTGGGTCAGGCCCACCTTGGCAGGCATATCTGTTTCGGCAGCGGCCGCGGCACAGGGGGCGGAGCCGGAACCAGCTTCGTTGGAAAAGAGGCCGCGCTTGATACCATTCATCAGCACTGCGCCGAAACCGCCGGCAGCGATCTGACGGAAGCCAAAGGCCTCGGCGAAGATCCGCTCAAAGACGCCGGGCAGCTGGGGCAGGTTGGTGAGGATCACAAACAGAGTGATGACCAGATAGCAGCCGGCCATGATGGGCACCAGGATGTCCAAAACTTTGACAGTGGCATTTTTGCGCAGCACGATCACCGCTGCCACAGCCACCATGGCGATAACAGTGTACAGGGGAGGGATATTGAAGGCATTTTGGAAGGCGGAGGTGACGGAGTTGCTGATGACCTGGCTGATGCCGCACCAGCAAATCAGGCCCGACAGGGCGAAAAGCACGGCCAAAATGGTGTAGCGCTGCTTTTTGCCCCGCTTTTCCTCAACGAACTTGTGGATATAGTAGGCGGGGCCGCCGCGCCAACCGCCGTACAGCGGGTCTTTTTCTTTGTACAGCTGGGCCAGAGTGGCTTCAATAAAGGCGGTGGCCGAACCGATCAGCGCAGTGACCCACATCCAGAACACAGCTCCGGCGCCGCCGGCGGAAATGGCGGCCACCACACCAACCAGGTTGCCCATGCCCACGCGGGTGGCAGTGGATACGATCAGGGCCTGCAGGGCGGAAATGGTGCCGCTGTGTTTGCCGCCGTGTTTGCCGCCGTTGCGCTGCAAAGTGGCGCGCAGCATGTCGGGAAACAGGCGGATGGGCAGAAAACGGGTGCGCAGGGTGCAGTAAATGCCTGTGGGCACCAACAGCAGCACCAACAGGGGCAGACCCAGGCTGCCGCCGCCCGGCAGGGGCAGGGTGATCAGATCGCCCCATAGAAAACGGTAGACAGCTTCGATCAGGGCAATGACCCCGGCAGACAGTGTATTGATCAGCTCCATGATATCCTCCAAAAAATCTGCTTGTATTTTGCAGGATTCAGTATATAGTAGATCTTAAGATTTGTAAAATTGATAATAATCATCCTATGGATCGGAAAATTCGATGATCAAGGCGGTGTATATGATGGATGTTCGCACTTTGCGGATTTTTATTGATGTGGCAGAGCGCAGCAGCTTTACCAAGGCGGCCAACGCGCTGGGATACTCCCAGTCCACGGTGTCCTTTCAAATCAAGCAGCTGGAAGAGGAGCTGGGGGCCAAACTGTTTGAACGAATCAACCATACGGTGACGCTGACGGATCGGGGGCGGGAAGTGCTGCGCTATGCCCATCAGATCGACCAGTTGTCCCGGGAGATGAACCAGGCGGCCCAGACGGAGCAGCCGGTGGTGGGGCGGATCCGTGTGGCCCTGGCAGACTCCCTGCTGCCCCTGCTGCTGGGCGAGCGGTTCCTGGCTTTGCGCAAAGCGTACCCAGCGGTGTCTCTGAAATTGATTACTGCGGAAACGGAAGAGATGTTCCGCCTATTAAATCACAATGAAGCGGATCTGGTGCTGACGCTGGACAGCCATATTTATAACCGGGAATATGTTATCGTGCAGGAAGAAAAGATCCATACCCACTTCGTGGCGGCGGCGCAGCATCCCCTGGCCCGGCAGAAGGGGTTGTCGGTGCAGGCGCTGTTGGGGGAGCCCTTTTTGCTGACGGAGCGGGGCATGAGTTATCGGCGGCTGATGGATGAAAAACTGGCGGAACGCTCTTTGGAGATCAGCCCTGTGTTAGAGTGCGGCAGCGTGCAGCAGATTTGCCGCCTGGCGGAAGGGCGGGCCTTTCGTTTTTGCCGGACTATGCCACGGAGGCGGGAGTCCGGGCCGGCCGCCTGGCGCGGCTGGATGTGGTGGACTTTGAGGTGGAGATCTGGAAACAGCTGCTCTATCACCGGGCAAAATGGGTTTCGCCGGCGATGCGGGCGGTGATGGAGGTTTGCGCTGCCTGCTGAGGGAGCGCAGATCTTTCACGATCCGTTGAATCAGAGGGAAGGGAACACATTGGTTTTGCAGAGGTTTCAAAAAATTTTGCAAAAAACGAGAAAAAATAAAAAAACCTATTGACAAATGGGGGCTGTGTGCATATAATAATAACTGCTCTGTCGGGCGACAGACATTTGGCGGCATAGCTCAGTTGGCTAGAGCATGCGGTTCATACCCGCAGTGTCCCCGGTTCAAATCCAGGTGCCGCTACCAAATTTCCCCTTCGGGTGTGCCCTGGGCGCGCCCGGAGTGGATTATATGGCCCGTTGGTCAAGTGGTTAAGACACGGCCCTTTCACGGCTGTAACATGGGTT
>CALDMR010000094.1 GCA_937915065.1 uncultured Clostridia bacterium | reverse complement strand
GTGTAATGGGGCCGATCCTGGCCCAGGCCTGAAGTTCTGCGCCAAAGAGCACCCGTACGCCTACTTTCATCGACAGAAGCAAGCACACCAACACCACAGCCGCAGCACCTATGATCCACACCAACATGGACATCCCTCCTGTCATCGTCCGGTCAATCGCCGCCTCCATCTTCCAGCGGTTCCTGCACACTGATTTCCAGATCCCCGGGCAAATCATCCCGTTCCTCCAGATACGCTGACGGCTCATCGGGCGCGATCACCGTGCCATCGTCCCCCAGACGCAGCTGGCCATCGGTTTCCACACCGGGCATCTCCGGCAGATCCTCCAGCGAGGTAAGATGGAACGCCCTCAAAAATTCCTTGGTGGTACGGTACAGCCGGGGCCGTCCCGGCACCTGCAGCCGGCCGCACTCCTCGATCAGGTGCCGATCCAGCAGCAGCCCCACGGTATAGGCACTGTCCACGCCGCGAATCTGATCAATATAAGCCCGAGTCGTAGGCTGATAATAAGCCACGATCGTCAGTACCTCCAGTGCAGGCTGGGATAACCTGGCAGGCTTGCGGATTTCAAAGGCCCGGCGGATCACCTCGCCGGATTCCGGAGCGGACACCCGCTGATACTGATTTTCCATCCGGATCAGCCGGATACCCCGGCGTTCATAGGCGTAATAGTCTGCCAAATGCTGCAGCACCTGCTCCACTGTGTCTTTGTCCATTTCCAGGGCCAGGCAGATCCGGTCAACGGCCACAGGCTCACCTGAAGCAAAGAGAATCCCTTCCACCACGGACACAATTTCTTTTGTTTCCATATTTTCCATATTTCATACATTCCTTGCTCTGCTCTCAGGATAAGGTTGACGGATCGATTTTTTCATTGATACAGTCCACGGTGCAGTCCGTTTCGCTGCCGGCAATATGCACCGCATGGGCTTTACAAAGTTCCAGCACCGCCAAAAAGGTGGCCACGATCTCGCTGCGGCTGCGGGCGCCGCGAAACAACAGGCGGAAGCGCGTGATACCGCTGCGCACCAGGCGCCGAATAATATCCCGGGCCTTATCCTGCACAGGGTAGGGTTCGCGCATTACGATCCCGTCAAACGCCTCAAGGGGAGGAGGCGTCTGACGCCCGGAACGATCCAGCATATCCTGCATGCAAAGCACTAAATCCGACTTTTCCTGCACATATTCATAAATTCTGCCCCGTTCCATCGGTTCCGGCGTTTTTGTCAGAATTTCCCGTCCAAATTCTCCCCGCTGTGCCAGTCGCTCCGCCACTGCCTTAACGCGCACATATTCCTCGTTGCGCTTGCGCTCCTCCAGAGATTTAATCAGCTGATCCATTTCCAGCTTGGCTTCTTCATCTTCGATGCTCAGCAGCATGCGGGTTTTAATATAAACCAGGTGCGCCGCCATGGTAACAAATTCGCTGGCAACCTCCAGATCCATCTTCTGGCGCTGTTCAATATAGGCCAGGTATTGATCCAAAATATCCGCAATCTTGATATCTTGAATTTCTATTTTATTTTTGCTCAGCAAATGCAAAATCAAATCCAACGGCCCCACAAAATTTTCCAGGGCTTCCTCTTCCTTGATTTTCACCACATGATCCAACTTAAAAATCGGCGTATCCATATCGTTCACCTGCCGTTAATAAGGAAAACCGACCAGCAGCATCAGCCCCCGGAACACGGTGTTCATCAGCATGGACAGGAATCCGTCTCCCGCGCCGATAAAGGTCAATGCCAACAGAACCAGCATGCCATAGCGCTCGTAATACATCAGCTTCAGGTACATCTGGTCAGACAAACAGGAAAAGAGCACTTTAGAGCCGTCCAGCGGCGGAATCGGAAGCAAGTTAAAGGTGCCCAAACCCACACTGAGGAAGGCCGTAGTAAACAAAAACTGATACAGGGCCAGCGTGAAAGCCGTAGCTGCCACATGGAGCGCCATAAATTTACAAGCCAACAGCAGCACAATGGCCAGCAAAAAGTTGGACAGCGGTCCTGCCAGCGCTGTGATCGCCATGCCGGATTTTGGATTCTTAAAGTACCGCATATCCACAGGCACCGGTTTTGCCCAACCAAAGCCCACGAAAAACATCATAGCCAGGCCCAGCACATCGATATGACGGAGCGGATTCAGAGACAACCGGTGCTCCCGCTTAGCCGTAGGATCCCCCAGGGCATATGCCGCCAGGCCATGGCTGGTTTCATGGATGGTCAGGCAAAGGAATACTGCCGCCATCCGCAGCGCCAGATTGGTCACATTGGTAAAATCAATCTGCGAAAACAGATTTGTCAAATACTGCATCAAGGAACAAAACTCCCCTATTTTGCGATTTGGCGGCAAATTGCCGCTTTTTAGATAGTTTATTTTAGCATAAAAGCAGTTATCTGGCAAGGTAAAGTATACTTTGCCGCATGAACCCGGCGCCCCCCTATACCATAGTGCCCTCTAGAGATCTCCAAACCGGGTTTCATATATAAAAAGGGCCCGGGAAAACGAGTTCCCCGGGCCCTTTCGGGTCATTTTTCAGAGACAATGCGCTTGTTTTGCGGAAGGCAAGCTCATTAGTTACCCTTAACCATGGAAGCGATCTCAGCAGCGAAGTCTTCCTGCTTCTTCTCGATGCCCTCGCCCTTTTCAAAGCGGATAGCGTCGACGAACTTGATTTCGCCGCCCAGCTCCTTGGCAGCAGCAGCCAGGTACTTCTCAACAGTCAGGCTGCCGTCCTTCACGAACTCCTGCTGCAGCAGGCAGTTTTCGGAATAGAACTTGTTCAGCTTGCCCATAACGATCTTCTCGCGAACCTGCTCGGGCTTGCTGGCCATCTTGGGATCGTTCTCCATCTGAACCATCATGATCTTCTTCTCTTCATCCAGAACATCCTGGGTAACCTGAGACTTGTCCCAGAAACGGGGATTCAGAGCAGCGATCTGCATGGCAACATCCTTGCCAGCTTCATTCACAGCCTCAGCAGCCAGAGCGGTTTCCAGGTTGACCAGAACAGCGATCTTGCCGCCTGCGTGGATATAGGGAACGCTGATATTTTCTGCGTAGCGGGCAAAGCGACGAACCTTGATGTTCTCGCCGATCACCAGGATCATCTCCTGCTGCTGCTGCTCAACCGTCAACTCGGTACCGTTGTAGGTGCAAGCCATCAGGCCTTCCAGATCAGCAGGGTTCTCCTTGGCCACAGTTGCAGCCACGCCCTTCACGAATTCAACAAACTTTTCGTTCTTGCCGACGAAGTCAGTCTCGGCGTTAACCTCGACCACAACGCCCACGCCGTCGATCACAGCGGCATAAGCCATACCTTCAGCAGCAATACGGCCAGCCTTCTTCTGAGAAGCTGCCAAGCCCTTTTCGCGCAGGATCTCAACAGCCTTGTTCAGATCGCCATCGGCCTCGGTCAGTGCCTTTTTACAATCCATCATACCCACGCCGGTCATTTCGCGCAGGTTCTTCACGTCAGCAGCAGTAAATGCCATGATTGATTCCTCCTATATAAATATCATCTAATTTGAAAAAAGAAAAACCGGGGCGGGCGGGATTCGCCCGCCCCGGAGCATGCTGCATTTTCCTTATTCAGCCTCAGCGGGAGCTGCAGCCTCTTCGGTCTGCTCGCCCTGCTTGCCTTCCAGGACAGCGTTTGCCATCACGGAAGCAATCAGCTTGATGGCGCGGATAGCGTCATCGTTGCCGGGGATGGGATAATCGATCTCATCGGGATCGCAGTTGGTATCGGCAATAGCCACCACGGGAATGCCCAGCTTGTGTGCTTCGGCAATAGCGTTGCGCTCCTTGCGGGTGTCGATGATGAAGATGGCGCCGGGCAGCTTCTTCATTTCCTTCACGCCGCCCAGATACTTCTCCAGCTTCTCGATCTCGCCCAGGTGCTTCATAACTTCCTTCTTGGGCAGCATATCAAAGGTGCCGTCTTCCTGCATCTTCTTCAGCTGAGTCAGACGATCCACGCGGGTGCGCATAGTCTTGAAGTTGGTCATCATACCACCCAGCCAACGAGCGTTGACATAATACTGTCCGCAGCGGGTAGCCTCTTCCTTGATGGCTTCCTGAGCCTGCTTCTTGGTACCGACGAACAGGACGGTCTCGCCGTTCTTAGCCAGGTTCAGCACAAAATTGTAAGCCTCTTCCAGCTTCTTGACGGTCTTCTGCAGGTCAACGATATAAATACCGTTGCGCTCGGTGTAGATATAGGGAGCCATCTTGGGGTTCCAGCGGCGGGTC
>CALDMR010000093.1 GCA_937915065.1 uncultured Clostridia bacterium | reverse complement strand
TAAATCGCAATCCCCCTTCTCTTAAGTGTGTCTTTGGTTACTTTCTGCACAAGCAAAAAGTGACCGAGGTTCCAGGGCGAGAAGCCCTGGGGGATGAGGGAAATGCCCGCGCAGCAATCAAAACCAGAAACAAAGCGCAACTGCTCACGGGAAAGAAAAAGAGGGGGATGTGGAACAGCTATACAATTAAAATAAAGAAAGGGTTGAGGGGAAGGCGGGGAGAGGGATCTGCGGCGGGGGCAAAATTAAAAAATTTTATCGGAACGGAAGAAAAGTTGCATCTTTGGATGCAACTTTTTTGCGTTTCCGGGGGGTATGTGAGGAGAGGATTTATGAGCAAGACAACTTTGGACGAAAGAACCCGGGCCTTTTGCGGCCGGTATCTGGAGACCCTGGACGCGGAACGGGCGGCCAGGGAGACGGGGACGGAGGACGCCTGGGCCGTTTTGCGCAGGAAAGATGTGCAGCGGTATCTCGAACGGGCCCGGCAGTGCGCCGGGGAGACGGTGGGGCCGGAAGATGTGGTGCGCCGCCTTTGCCAGATCGCCTTCTCCCGCCCCAACGATGCGGTGGCCCTGGCCTGCGGACAGCAGCAGGGCGCCATTGGGGATCTGGATCTGGCGGCGGTGGCGGAATTCAAGTGGAAACCGGAATGCGCGGAGGTCAAATTTTTAGACCGGGTACGGGCTTTGCAGGCGCTGGGCGAATTGCTGGGCGGAGACAGGGCAACGGATCAGGACGGCGCGGCCCGGGACTTCCTGGCGGCGCTGGAAGCCTGCGCCGGCACGGAGGGGAGCGACACAGGGGGGTGACATTTTCTGAAAAACAGAAAAAAGTGCTGAGCTGGTGGTGCCCGGCTTCGCCGGAGCGGCGGCGGGACGCCATCATCTGCGACGGCGCGGTGCGCAGCGGCAAAACGGTGTGCATGTCGCTGGGGTTTGTATGCTGGGCCATGGCCAGTTTCGACGGGGCCCAGTTCGGACTGTGCGGCAAGAGCGTGATCTCTGTGCGGCGCAATGTGGTGGCGGCGGTGCTGCCGTGGCTGGAGGCACTGGGGTTCCAATGGAGCGAAAAACGCACGGAAAATCTGCTGGAGATCGCCTGCTGCGGGCACAGAAACCGCTTTTACCTCTTTGGCGGTTACGACGAGAAAAGCGCCGCCCTGGTGCAGGGCATCACCCTGGCGGGGGTGCTGCTGGACGAGGCGGCGCTGATGCCCCGCTCCTTTGTGGAGCAGGCCTGCGCCCGGTGCAGCGTGGAGGGCTCCAAGCTGTGGTTCAACTGCAACCCGGAGGGGCCGCAGCACTGGTTTTACCGGGAGTGGATCTTGCAGGCGGAGGCGCGAAACGCGCTGTATCTCCACTTTACCATGGAGGACAACCCTTCGCTGAGCGCGGCGATCCGGCGGCGCTACCGCAATTCCTACACAGGCACCTTTTACCGGCGCTTCATTCTGGGAGAGTGGACACAGGCCCAGGGGCTGGTATACGACTTTTTTGACCGGGCCGCCGACTGTGTGCCGCCGCCGGAGGGAGCGTGCGAGGAATATGTGGTGTCGGTGGATTACGGCACGGCCAATCCGGCTTCCTTCGGCCTGTGGGGCCGCAGGGACGGAACCTGGTACCGCATCGACGAATACTACTACGCCTCCCGCCGGGAGGGACGGCAGAAAACCGATGCGGAATATGTGGAGGATCTGTGGAAACTGCTGGATGGGCGCAGGCCCACCGTGGTGATCGTGGACCCGTCGGCAGCCAGTTTTATCGAGGCGCTGCGGCGGACGGGACTGCGGGTACAACGGGCGGACAACGATGTGCTGTCCGGCATCCGCATTACGGCGGGGATGCTCAAGGAAAAACGAATCGTGCTTTGCAGCAACTGCGCCGACTGCCTGCGGGAGATGGAACTTTACTGCTGGGACGGCCGGGCGGGGCGGGACGCGCCCCGGAAGGAACATGACCACGCCATGGACGAGATGCGCTATTTCGCGGCGTATCTGGCGGGAAAAGAGGAACGCAGCGGCTTTTTTGCCGCGGCGGTGACGCGGAAAACCAGATGAAGAGGAGCGAGAATATGAGACTTCGGAATAAGCGGAAGGAAGCGCCGGAGGCCCCGGCGGCGGTTCAGCTGCGGGGGGCGGCGCATCACCCTTTCTGCGCGCTGGAGGGGTATGTGCCCCTGCGCAGCGGGGAAATTGCGCTGTACCGCGCCATCCGAGAGGCGGTTCCCATTGTGGATGCGGCGATCATGAAGATCATCCGCCTGGCGGGCGGGCTGGAGGTGCGCTGCGGCGAGGCCGGGGCGGAACGGGCGCTGGCGGAGTTTTTGCGCACCGTGGACGTGGGGCGCGGGCAGCGGGGCATCAACTGCTTTGTGGATCAATACCTGGATTCCCTGCTGACCTGCGGCCGGGCCGTGGGCGAGATCGTGCCGCGGCGGGACGGCGGCGACATTGCCGCGGTGCTGTGCGGCGAGGCGCAGCAGGTGGAGGTGCGGGAGGGGGCATCGCCCCTGGACTTTACCCTGTGCGCCCGGGATGAGGGCGGACGGCTGCGGGCGCTGCCCCGGCAGGATCTGCTGCTGTTTACCCCGCTGAACCCGGAGGTGGGAAGCCCCTACGGCGTGTCGCTGCTGCGGTCCATGCCCTTTTTGACGGAGATCCTGCTGAAGATCTATTACGCCGTGGGGCAGAACTGGGAGCGCGTGGGCAATGTGCATTTCGCGGTGCTCTACAAGCCGGAGGGCGATACGGACCGGGGACTGGTTCGGGAACGCAGCGCTCAGATCGCCAGGGAATGGGCCAGCGCCATGGAAAGCACGAAAAACGGATATGTGCGGGATTTTGTGGCGGCGGGCGATGTGGAAATCAAGGTGATCGGCGCGGATAACCAGGTGCTGGACAGCGAGGTGCCGGTGCGGCAGATTTTGGAGCAGCTGATCGCCAGAACCGGCATCCCGCCCTTTATGCTGGGGCTGAACTGGTCTTCCACAGAGCGGATGAGCTCCCAGCAGGCGGACATGCTGACCTCGGAAATGGACGCCATCCGCCGCACGCTGACGCCGGTGGTGGAGCGCATTTGCCGGCTGTGGCTGCGGCTGAACGGCTATACCTGCGATTTTGAGGTGGTATGGGATACCATCAATTTGCAGGATGAAGTGGAGGAAGCCCGCGCTGCGCTGTACCGCCAGCAGGCGCGGCAGCTGCAGATTCAAAACGAAGAGGAGGAAGGCAACTGATGGAAATTCGAAAGAACGGAGGGCCGGGAATCCCGGCGGCGGAACAGGCGGATCTGGAGCAGATCAACGCCCTGGCCAGAACGGCGCTGACGGCGGAGGAGGTGTACACCTTCAGCCTGCGCCTGTGCGACAATGAGGTGGACAGGGACGGAGAACGCTTCAGCCCGGAGACACTGCGCGAATTGGCCCCCCTGTTTGTGGGCAAGAGCGGCATTTTTGACCACTGCTGGTCTGCCAGGGGGCAGACGGCGCGGATCTATTCCGCGGAGGTGGTGCCGGAGCCGGGCAGGGTGACGGCGGCGGGAGACGAAAGCTGCTATCTCAAGGCCCGGGCCTATATGCTGCGCACGGAACAGAACCGGGATCTGATCGCAGAGATCGAGGCGGGTATCAAAAAGGAGGTATCCGTGGGATGCAGCGTGCGGGAAGCGGCGTGCTCCATTTGCGGCGCGGCGGCGGGTACCTGCGAGCATGTGAAAGGGCAGCGCTACGGCGGCAAGCTGTGCTACACGGAGCTGCAGGGGGCGGAGGACGCCTATGAATGGTCCTTTGTGGCGGTGCCGGCCCAGCGCCGCGCGGGCGTGGTGAAAGCCTTTGGCGGCGAAGAGCGGCTGAAGGAGTATCTGCGCCGGGCGGGGCTGGAGCCGTATCTTGCAGAGCTGGCCGATCTGGAACGGGAGGCCGCCCTGGGCAGAAGCTACATGAAGGGACTGCGCCGCGATGTGCTCCGCAGCGCCTGCGCCGCGGAGACGGAGCTGGACGGCAGGATTTTTGCCGCAGCCCTGGAGAAGCTGGACGAGGGCGAACTGAAGGAACTGCTGCGGGTTTACCGGAAGCGGGCGGAAAACTGGGCGGCGGCCCGGCCCCAGCTGCCCTATGAGGGCCCGGCCGCTGCGGCGGAGGACGGCAGCAGCGCATTTTTGATTTAAGGAGGAAGAAAAAATGAAGCTTTCTTATGAAGGAATTGGCGCATGGAGCGCCACATTTACAACGGAGGATGCTGCGGAGGGCCAGGTGGTCAAACTGAGCGGCAGCGGCGCGGTGAGCAAGTGCGCCGACGGGGATGGATTCTGCGGCGTGGCCGGTCCGGTGCGCGGCACGGTATGCGGCGTGCAGCTGGGCGGCCTGGCAGTGGTGCCGTACAGCGGCACGGTGCCCCAGGCGGGGACGGCGGTGCTGGCGGCGGACGGCAAAGGCGGCGTCCGCACCGCAGAGAGCGGCCAGAGCTATCTGGTGACGGCG
>CALDMR010000092.1 GCA_937915065.1 uncultured Clostridia bacterium | reverse complement strand
GAACAGAACTGGTGGCATAGGGTATTTTATGTCTACTAACTATTGACTACTTCACTATCTGAACGATAGCCGGCGGTTTTTTGTTTTACCGTATTTCAGCAGCGTATTTCAGCGCTGTGCTTCATGGCTTTGTAGCCGATCAAAACGGTCCATACATAAGCACAGGTCTTGGGGATCATCAGCATGCCGATCATGGGAATGGCGTCCGCCCAAAGGACAACAGGGATATAGAATCCAAAGCTCAGCACGATCGTCAGCCACATATGGCGGAACTCAGTATCCCTTGCCGCGCGGGCACTTTTGTAGAACAAAACGATGATAAGCAGACCCAGGAGCGCAAAGGGAATGTTCCGGTAAATCCCCCAGGACAGCGGAGCAGCAGCACTCAGCCAGTCGTTCTGCGGGAACAGGCATAGCACGATTCGCAGGGCCGCCAGCAGATACACCGCAATGGTAACACCCTTCTGCCCCTCTACTTTGTACCGGAGCCGCCATACATAGTAGAGCAGAATGTAAAAAATGGTCATCGTGATGGAGGTGATAAATTTACCCGCGCCCAAGGCAACGGTAAAATTCTCCAGCCCCGTGGTACAAAGGGCCAGCGCCCGGGGGATCAAATGGAATGCATCGCCCGCACCCAGCACAACGGCCATAATACCAAACAAGCGGTATTCTTTCTTTCCATTGCTCTTTGCGATCATCGTGATACCAATGGCAACCACCGAGATCAGGTACACTGCATCAAACAGGGTTTCAACAATAGCTTGCATAAATGTTCCTCGCTTTTGATTCATTCTGAACTTTGTTCATTTTTCTGTATAAAAAATTCCCGCAGGATCGGGAATTCTTTATCGATAAAGGAGCCGTTCCGCCATCCCTACGATCCCGGCACAGTCATAATCCCGGCGCAGCAAAGACGAAAGGATCAGGGAAAAGATGATTTCAACGAATTTCCGAGGCGTAAAAACCTCGTCAAAAACCGCCGTATTCACATTCTCGTCCCGCATCAGGACGGTGTAAAAGCCATCCTGAATGTGGTTCCATGACTTGGCCATCAATTCCTGGCCGCCTGCCTTGTCTTCTCCCACAAAGCTCATAGAGTGCATGGAGAAAAATCCGGGATAGGTTTCATTCCCCCGCCGCATGCTCTCATACGCCCATTCAATGCAGTCTGTAAACCGATTGAAGGAAGCCCGGCCGTCGGGCATGTGGAAAATATCGCACCAAACGCTTTCCACCGTTGCGGCAATCAAGTCAGATTTGCCGGTAAAGTAATTATAGATGGAACCCACAGAAATATCGCAGGCCTTGGCAATGCTGCGAATACTGATCGCTTCCCACCCCTGCTCCCGAATCAGCCTTCGGCTGGTTGCCAGGATGGCCTCTTTAGAAGTAATGACCGTATTCACTTGCACCGCCTCCTCCATACTGAACGATGTTCATTATAGCAAAGGCCGTATGAAATTGTCAACACTTATTTCCCCGCACGGCACGGGCGCAGGCTTTTATTGACGGAACAGCCACCGAAAAAAGCCCTTAAAACTTACTTTTCCGCGGCGCTCCGCCCCGTTTTTTCCGGCGGTTGCACTTCCGGCAAAAACAGGCTATAATAGTAAGCGCAGAAAGACACTCGCTGGGTGTCTTTCTTTTCTGGTTTTCAAAACAGGCGCGGCTTTTCCTGCGCCCGAAACACCTCCGGCCCGATTTGCCTGCACAAAACGGGCCGGACGCTTTGCAGGCCGCTCCCCGGCGGGGAAAAATCTTCAGGAGGAAAAACCATGCAAGAGAGAGAGCAATGGGTCAGTAAGCTGGGCTTTATTCTGGCCACGGCAGGCTCGGCGGTGGGGCTGGGCAACATCTGGAAATTTCCGGGCAAAGTGGGGGCATACGGCGGCGGCGGATTTATCCTGTGCTACATTTTGATCGTACTGCTGATCGGATTCCCCATTATGCTGGCGGAGCTTTCCATTGGCCGCGCCACCCAGAAAAATTCGGTGGGCGCTTTCCGTTCCCTGAACAAGCACTGGGCCTTTGTGGGCTGGATCGGGCAGATCGCGCTGTTTGTCATCATGTCCTATTACTGCGTTGTGGGTGGATGGATGATGAAATATATCGTGGCTTACATTGCAGACCCCGTTTTCAAAGCCGGGGCCTATCGGGATTATTTTGTGAATTTCATTTCCGAGCCGGTGGAACCGCTGCTTTGGGCGGCGGCCTTCTTCGGCATCTGCGTGTTTATCATCGGCCGCGGTGTAACAAAAGGCATCGAGTCTGTGAGCAAATTTTTGATGCCGGTGCTGTTTCTGCTGCTGGTGGCCTGCGTTGTGCGGGCCGTAACGCTGCCGGGTGCAGGCGAAGGCATTGCCTTTATGCTGCGCGTGGATCTCTCCCAAATCACTGCCGACACGCTGATCGCCGCCTTGGGGCAGGCATTTTTCTCCCTGTCTGTGGGCATGGGGATCCTCTTGACCTACGGTTCCTATCTGCCCAAAAAAGAAAACATGATCACCAGCGCCGCCGTCATTTGCGGCCTGGATACCCTGGTGGCTGTGCTGGCCGCCTTCGCCATTATCCCTATGGTATTTGTCACCCTGGGGGCCGACGGTCTCGGCATGGGCGGCGGATTTGCGTTTATGGCCCTGCCCGCCGTTTTTGACGGGATTCCCGGCGGCCAGATCCTGGGCGCAGTATTCTTTATGCTGCTGTTCCTGGCCGCGCTGACCAGCGCAATCAGTATTCTGGAAACCTGCGTCGCCTTTATGACGGAGGAATGGCACCTTTCCCGGGGAAAAGCCATGGCGCTGTTCGCCCTGCCCATGGCATTTTTCAGCGCGGGCTACTCCCTGTCCCAGGACGGAAGCCGCGGCATCAATCTGCCCTGGTTCGATTTTACCAACGGCGTGCAGATGCTCCCCATGAACGCCGTGATGGAACGGCTGACCGATAACCTGCTGATCCCGCTGGGCGCCCTTTGCATGTGCATCTTCACCGGATGGGTGCTGGGCACCAAGCGGGCCGAGGATGAAATCACCTCCGGCGGGCACTGCGTTTTCCCCTTCCGCCGCACCTGGTCCGGCATGATCCGGTTCCTGGCTCCTGCCGTCATTATTCTGATCCTGTACTTCACCCTCTGGAAGGGCCAGACGCTGTCTTAATCCCCGCCTTTGTCGCCCTTCGGATTGTACTTCAAAAGGCAGGGCCGTGCTCCACTTCGG
>CALDMR010000091.1 GCA_937915065.1 uncultured Clostridia bacterium | reverse complement strand
GTTAAGATCAAGCTGTCCAAATACGAGATCGAAAAACTCTTCAAGCGGGCTTAAATCCACCCCTTCCCCGCCGCCCGCGGGGGCCCCTCTTTTTACTTGCATCGGGGCAAATGAATTGCCTCGATCCCAAGGTTTTCCCTCCGGCAAAACCTTGTACGCGGCACATGCCGCGGCGGCCGGCCCGTTAAGATCAAGCTGTCCAAATACGAGATCGAAAAACTCTTCAAGCGGGCTTAAACCCACCCCTTCCCCGCCGCCCGCGGGGGTGCCCTTTTCATCTTCCCAACCGCACCCAAGAATACGAAAGGAGTTCTTCTTATGAAACTGCTCTATGTTGACTGCTGCATCTCCGTTCACGAACGGTCCCGCACCAAGCTGCTGGCAGACACCTTCCTGTCCGCCTGGCGGGCCGCCCATCCCCAGGACGAGATCGAAGTGCTGGATATCAAGCCCCTGGATCTGCCCCCGCTGAAGGAGGAAGCTCTGCGCCGCCGGGAGGAGGCCCTGCACAGCGGCCGCACCGACGCTCCGGAATTCGCCCTGGCCCGCCAGTTCGCCGCGGCAGAGCGCATCGTGGTGGCCGCCCCCCTCTGGGAGCTGTCCTTCCCCTCCCAGCTGCGGCTGTATATTGAACACATTGCCGCCGCCGGCATTACCTTTGGCTACACGGCCCAGGGCGAGGTGGGCCTGTGCCGGGCGAAAAAGCTGCTGTTCCTCACCACCGCCGGCGGCCCCCTGGAGGGGCGCAACTGCGGCAGCGATTACTGGCGCGCCCTGTGCCCCTTCTTCGGCATTTCCGAATATCACTTCCTGGGCGCCGCCATGCAGGATGTGATCGAAATCGACCATGAGTACATTTTGCAGGGCACCCTGCAGGAAGCCCAAAAACTGGCCCTGACATTCTGAGCCCTTTGCTCCATTCCCCGCGCCCCGGCGGCGCGCCATAAGGAGGTGGCCCTGTGCCCCAATCCAATCAAATCGTCTGCGTCGTGGGCCCCACGGCCTGCGGCAAGACAAAGCTCGGCATCGAGCTGGCCAAACAGTTTCGCGGCGAAGTCGTCTCCGCCGACTCCATGCAGATCTACCGGGGCATGACCATCGGCACCGCCGCCCCCACGGCGGAAGAAATGGAGGGCATCCCCCACCACATGATCGCCGTGGCAGATCCCCGGGAGCCCTATTCCGTGGCCCGCTTTGTGGAGGAAGCCACCGCCTGCGTTGACGATATCCTGGCCCGGGGCAAGCTGCCCATTGTGGTGGGCGGCACGGGGCTGTATCTGGACGCCCTGGTGGCGGGCCGCAGCTTTGCCCGGGGCGAGAGCACCGGCCAGACCCGGCAGCTGCTGAAAGACCGCCTGGCCGCCGAGGGCATCGAAGCCCTTCATGCCGAGCTGGCCCGCATCGACCCGCCCGCCGCCGCCCGGCTCCATCTCAACGACGAAAAGCGCATCCTGCGCGCCCTGGAGATCTATTACGAAACGGGCAAAACCATCACCGAACACGACGCCGAAAGCCGGCAGATCCCGCCGCGCTACCGGGCCGTTTACATCGGCCTGGCCTTTGAAGATCGCTCCGACATGCGCGCCCTGATCGACCGCCGGGTGGATCAGATGATGGCCCGGGGACTGGCCGGGGAAGTGCAGGCCCTGCTCGACGCCGGCGTTTCCCGGGAAAGCACCGCCCTGCAGGCCATCGGCTACAAGGAGCTGCTCTCCGCCCTGGAGGGCGGGCGCAGCATGGAAGAAGCCGCCGACGAGATCAAGCTCCGCTCCCGGCAATATGCCAAGCGCCAGCTGACCTGGCTGCGGCGCAACGGCGCCATCCACTGGATCTTTTGGAAAAAAGAGCGGGATTTCTCCCGCGCCCTCCAAATTTCGACAGAAATCCTCGCGTCCGAGGGGTTAGGATAATCCCGGCGGACGGGCACCGTGCCATATCGTCCGTACATAGAAACATAAGGAGCGCGAACGATATGCAAAAATCCACCATCAATCTTCAGGACACTTTTTTAGCCAAAGCCCGCCGCGCCGGCACCCTGGTCACCGTTTTTCTGATGAACGGCTTTCAGATCCACGGCGTGATCGGCGGCTATGACAGCTTCGTTGTCATTCTGGACAGCGACGGCAAACAGCAGATGATTTATAAACACGCTATTTCAACCATCATCCCCATGCGGCCCATTGACCTGAACGGCGGCGCATAAGCGCCCCCGGCGGCGCGGCGGGGATGCAGGAGAGGTACCCCATGAAACAGACAAGCAAACCCCAAAAAACCGGCCCATCCACCGCCACCACCCTGATCCTGGTGCTGCTGCTGGCCATGGTCGCCGCCTATGTCCTCTACCAGATCGGCGGCAACATCGCCTCCGCCTACGACACCGCCACAGCCTACCTTTACGAGACCGACGACGAAACCACCGTTTCCGGCTATGTGGTGCGCCAGGAGCAGCTGCTGCCCAGCCAGAGCAGCGGCACATTGAGCATCACCCGCCGGGAGGGCGAGCGCGTGGCCGTGGGCCAGAGCGTTGCCACCCTGTATGCCGACAGCAGCGCCATGGACGCCGAGGCCCAGCTGGACGCCCTCTATGCCCAGCAGGAGCGGCTGCAGTTCGCCCTGGAGGTGAGCAGCGGCTCCACCGTGGGCGTCAAGCTGGACAGCAGTATCCAGGCCGCCATCCTGTCCATGCAGAAAAATCTGAACGACAGGCAATATGCCTCCCTGGCCCAGGATATATCCGAGCTGAAAGCCCTGGTGATCAAGCGGGACTATTCCGCCTCCGGCGAAAGCGCCGAGACCCTGGCCACCCAGATCAAGGAGGTAAACACCCAGATCCAATCCCTGAAATCCCAGCTGCAGCGCAGTGCAAAACCCGTTACCGCCACCGCCTCCGGCCTGTTTTCTGCGGTGGTGGACGGCTACGAGACCACCCTGACCCCCGCCATGCTGGACACCTTGACCCCCTCCCAGCTGTCCGCCGTGACCGCCAACAACAGCCAGACCTCCAATGTGGGCAAGCTGGTGCTGGGCGACACCTGGTACTACGCCGCCAACATGGACGAAGAGGAGGCCGCCGCCTATAAGGTGGGCCACACCGTGACCCTCCGCTTTGTCAAGGAGCTGAACCGGGATCTGACCATGACCGTTCAGCGGATCAGCGACAGCGAAAACGGCCAGAAGCTGGTGGTCTTTTCCTCCGACGAATACCTGCCGGAAGTCACCCTCCTGCGCCGTTCCAGCGCCAGCCTGATCCACGATTCTTACAGCGGCATCCGCGTGCCCACCGAGGCCCTGCGGGTGGAAGAGGACGGCGGCGCCGGCGTATACTGCCTGGTGGGAATGCAGGCGGTCTTTAAGCCCGTGGAGGTGATCTACCAGGGCAGCGGCTACTATCTGGTGGAGCCCGCGAAAAAGGCGGACAACACAGAAAACACCGGCTCCTCCCGCCTGCGCGCCGGCGACACCCTGCTGATCACGGCAGAGGAACTGTATGACGGAAAGGTGATCGAGGATCTGTGATCCCCCGTCCCCGCCCCCGCCGGTTCCAACAGCCCCGGCGGAGCCTTCTAAACACAGAGAAAGGATGATTCCATGTCCATCGCAGAAAATATCGCAGCGATCCGGGAGCGGATGGCCGCCGCCGCCCGGGCGGCAGGCCGGGACCCCCGGGAGATCCTGCTGTGCGGCGCCAGCAAAATGAACGATGCCCAGGCCTGCCGGGAAGCCGTAGCCACCGGCATCGACTGCCTGGGCGAAAACCGGGTGCAGGAAATGACCCAGAAGCTGGACGAACACGCCTACGACGGCGCGCCCCTCCATTTCATCGGCGTGCTGCAAAAAAACAAAGTCCGCCAGGTGGTGGGCCGCGTCGACCTGATCCACTCTGTGGACTCCCTGCCCCTGCTGGAGGAGATCGACAAGCGGGCCGGCATGCTGGATCTGGTTCAGGATATCCTGCTGGAAGTGAATGTGGGCGGCGAGGAGAGCAAAAGCGGCTTTGCCCCGGAGCAGGTGCGCGGTGTGATCGAAACCGTGCTGGCCCGGGCGGAGCGCCATGTGCGTATCCGCGGCCTGATGGCCATTCCCCCCATTGCGGCGGAAAAGGGTGAAAATCTGCCCTATTTTACCCAAATGCACGACTTATTTGTTGACACCTCTTCCCTTTTGCTTCATAATAATGATAAACTGATCCTTTCTATGGGAATGAGCGGCGACTTTGAGGACGCCATCGCCGCCGGATCCACCATGATCCGCGTGGGCACGGCCATCTTCGGCGCGCGCCACTACCCCGCTGTCTGAGAGATATTAGAAATTCAACATAAACGGAGGCTTTTGCCATGGGATTGTTTGACGAGCTGAAAAAGCTGACCCATACTTATGAAGACGAGGACGAGGAATACGAAGAATCCTTTCCCGACGTGAAAAAACAGGACAACACCGCCGCCCTGTTCGACGAGCGCCGCGCCCCCAGCCGCGAAGAGCGCCGCAGCAACAAGGTGGTCAATATCCACGCCACCACCCAGCTGAAGGTGGTGCTGGTCAGCCCCCAGCACTTTGAGGACGCTTCCGAGATCGCCGACCACCTGAAGAACAAGCGTACGGTGGTCATGAACCTGGAAGCCACCAACAAGGATGTGGCCCGCCGCCTGGTGGACTTCCTCTCCGGCGTGGCCTATGCCGGAGAAGGCAAGATCAAGCGCGTGGCCAACAGCACCTACATCATCACCCCCTATCATGTGGATATCGAGGGCGACCTGATCAACGAGCTGGAAAACAACGGCCTGTATTTCTAAAAAAAGAGAAAGGTGCGATCATAGATGCTGACCCCCCAGGAAGTTTCGACCCATGTATTTTCCAAGGCCCGCATGGGCGGCTATAATATGGCCATGGTGGACGAGTTCCTCGACACCCTGACCGAAGACTACACCACCCTGTATAAAGAAAACGCCGCGCTGAAGGCCAAGCTGAAGGTGCTGGTGGAAAAGGTGGAGGAATACCGCGCCACGGAGGATTCCATGCGCGCCACCTTGCTGACGGCCCAGAAAATGGCCAGCCAGATGGTGCAGGACGCCGAAAAGGAAAAGGCCGCCCTGCTGGAAACCGCCGAGGCCGAGGCCGGCGAGCGCAAAGCGGAGCTGGAGGCCGAGCTGGCCGCCGAAACCGAGCGCCTGCGCCTGGCCAAGGAAGAAAGCGCCGCCTTCATCGCCAATATGCGCCGCCTGTGCAGCAGCGAGCTGGAATTTTTGGACGGCGTGCCCGAGATCCAGGTGGATCTGCCCGCCCGGGAGGGCGCCGCGGAAGAAGCGGTAGACGCCCAGGTGCAGTCCATCGAATCCTCGGTCATGGCTTCCTTCTCCCAGGATGCCGAGGCGGAAGCGCCCGCCGAAGCAGAGGCCGCAGCGCCCGCTGAGCAGGCCCCGGCAGAAGAGGAAGCCCCGGCGAGCGCAGAAACTGCGCAGGCCCCCGAAGAGGCAGAGGATGCAGAGGAACCCGAGGACCTGACGGCCACCCGCCGCATTGATTTCGGCGACCTGAAATTCGGCCGGAATTACCGCCAGGGCAAATAACACAAACACTGCAAAGGGGGCCTCGGGCCCCCTTTGTGCGTTTTCAGGAAAGGACGGAGCGCCATGCCGCAGCAGCCCATCATCGCGCTGATGTACGACTTTGACAACACCCTCAGCACCGAGGATATGCAGGACTATTCCTTCATCCCTTCCCTGGGCCTCACCGTGCCCGAATTCTGGACCCTGGCCAACGACTTCGGCCGCCGGGAGCATATGGACGGCATTCTGGCCTATATGTACACCATGATGCGGGAAGCCGCCCGGGCAGGCCGCCCCCTGACCCGCCGCCAACTGGTGGAAACGGGGCGGGATATCCGCCTGTTTCCCGGCGTGGAAACCTGGTTCGGCCGCATCAACGACTTCGGCGCCGCCCTGGGCGTCACCGTGGAGCACTATATCATCTCCTCGGGCCTGCGGGAGATCATCGAGGGCTGCTCCATCAGCGGCGCCTTCAAGGAGATCTTCGCCAGCGAATTCTGCTACGACGAAGGGGGCGTGGCCGTGTGGCCCAAGCTCAGCGTCAACTACACCTCCAAAACCCAGTTCGTCTACCGCATCAACAAGGGCGTGCTGGACGTGTCCGACGACAAAACCCTGAACGACTCCATGCCCGACGACAGCAAGCGGGTACCCTTCACCAATATGATCTATCTGGGCGACGGCCTGTCCGATGTGCCCTGCATGAAAATGATGCAGTCCTACGGCGGCGCCAGCATCGCCGTGTACAAAGAAATGACCCCCGGCGTGAAGGATCTGCTGGCCAACGGACGGGTGGATTTCATTTACCCCGCCGACTACCGGGAGGGTTCCGGCCTGGATCGCACCGTGAAAAACATCCTGCGCAAAATGGCCACCGCCGACGCCCTGGCCGAGGAAAACGCCCGCCAGATGCGCCTGATCCGCCGGGCCGATGAACTCTCCGGCCAGATGACCCTGTCCATGGATTGAGCCCCCCGCCGGAGGCCCCATTGCGCAAAAATCCCGCTGCCCTTTTCAGAGGACAGCGGGATTTTTCTTTTCATCCTTTTCTCAGGGGCTCTCCAGCCTTGGGGTCGGGGCCGTAATCGTTCGGAAACCGGTCGCCCTCCTGGACAAACCAGTAAATCAGCATGATGGCGCCGATCAGCGGCACGAACACCAGCAGCCACCACCAGCCGGAGCGGCCGATATCGTGGAGCCGGCGAACCCCCAGAGAAATGCAGGGGATCACGGTGATCAGATCATAGCCCCAGCTGACAAACAGCAGCATCGGCACCAGGGGCGTCAACAAAAACAGCGCCGCGCTGATGATCAAATTCACCAGCATGGCATACCAAAAGGCCGCGCGCCGACCGCGGCCCCGAAAGTCGGCGCACTGCTTCCAGAACGCCAGATAATACTGCAGCATAAATCTTCCTTTCCGCGCGGAGCTTTTTCAGCTCCGGCCCATGCAGTCTGCCATCCGCAGCGCCACGGCCACGGCAGCGGGCGTGATGGCGGCGGGCATATTTTCCATGGTCTCCCCGGCGGCGCAGGCTGCCTCGCCCACCGCCAGCAATTCCCCGTCGCTCACCTGACCGGCCCCCAGCTCCGCCAAAGTCACCGGCAGGTGGATGGCCCGGAAAAATCCCTGGATCCGGCGGAATTCTTCCACCGGCGCGCCGCCGAGCACCAGGTGGGCCAGCACGCCGAAGGCCACCTTTTCCCCGTGGAGCCGGTCATGGGTCTGGGGCAGGCGGGTGAGGCCGTTGTGAATGGCATGGGCCGCCGCCAGGCCGCCGCTTTCAAATCCCACGCCGCTGAGATAGGTGTTGGCTTCCACCACGGCTTCCAGGGCTTCGCTGCAGCGCTGCTCCTGCACATCGGCATAGGCCTGAACGCCCTGCTCCAGCAGCGTGTCCCGGCAGAGCCGGGCCAGGGCCAGGGCGCCCCGGGTGGCAAATCCGCCGGACAGGGCCGCAGCCCCCTTGCTCCGGCAGGCTTCCGCTTCGTACCAGGTGGCCATGGCATCCCCCATGCCCGCCGCCAGAAACCGGGCGGGGGCCCGGGCAATGATTTCCGTATCCACCAGCACCAGATCCGGGTTGGCGTCCAGGGGCAGATAGCGATCAAAGGTTCCGTCCTCCCGGTAAATCACCGCCAGGCGGCTGCAGGGCGCATCAGTAGAAGCGATGGTAGGCACGATCACCACCCGGGCTCCCGCCCGGTGGGCCACCGCCTTGGCCGTGTCCAGCACTTTGCCGCCGCCGACGCCCACCACCACACCAGCCCCGTCCAGGGCCGCCAGATGGGCCTCGATCTCCCGGTCGCAGCATTCGCCGCCGAACTCCGCCAGGCGGCAGGCCATGCCCACGCGCCCGAACGACGCCGCCAGGGCAGCCCCGTGCTGCCGGCGGGCCGTGCCGCCCAGGATCAGATAAGCTCCCCGGCAGTTCAGCGCCAGACAGCGCTCCGCCAGCACAGACAGGGCGCCGGGCCCCTGGATATAGGCCCCGGGAGAGGTGAGGATCTTTACCGCAGCTGCCATACAGGATCATACTCCTTTTCCGGGCCGGCAGATCGGATCCCGGCCCTTCCATTTGCCCTTATTATGGTCGCCGCCGCCGCCCCTGTCAAGAGCGCCGCCGCAAAAGGCCTCCTTTCCGCCCAAATCCGCAGAAAAACCGCAGTTTTCCTTGACAAATCCGTCTATTTCGTGGATACTATATAAGTTAAAGTATCTATTTTGAGGGATTGTACCCTTTTCACCAAGGATAGGAGGAATATTCCCATGGCGATGGATTACAACAAGACGATCAATCTGCCGAAAACCGACTTTCCCATGCGCGCGGGCCTGCCCAAGCGCGAGCCGGAAATGCTGGCCAACTGGAAGAAGATCGACGTTTATCACGAACTGCTGAAAAAGAACGAGGGCAAGCCCCGCTTCTCCCTGCACGACGGCCCCCCCTTCTCCAACGGCGAGCTGCACATGGGCCACGCCCTGAACAAAGCCCTGAAGGACTTTATCACCCGCAGCTATGCCATGCGCGGCTACTACACGCCCTATATCCCCGGCTGGGATAACCACGGCATGCCCATCGAGAGCGCCATCATCAAGAAAAACAAGCTCAACCGCAAGGAAATGAGCGTGCCCGACTTCCGCGACGCCTGCCAGGCCTTCGCCCAGCACTATATCGACGTGCAGATGGAAGGCTTCAAGCGCATGGGCGTCACTGCCGACTGGGATCACCCCTACAAGACCATGAACCCCTCCTTTGAAGCGGAAGAGGTCAAGATCTTCGGCGAGATGTACAAAAAGGGCTACATCTACAAGGGCAAAAAGCCCGTTTACTGGTGCTACACCGACGAGACCGCCCTGGCCGAGGCCGAGATCGAATACCAGGACGACCCCTGCACCACCATTTTCGTCAAGTTCCCCGTGAAGGACGATCTGGGCAAGCTGGGCCAGTACTGCGACCTGTCCAAGCTCTTCTTCGTGATCTGGACCACCACGCCCTGGACCCTGCCCGGCAACCGGGCCATCTGCCTGAACGCCAACCTGGACTATGTGCTGATGGAAGTGCCCGGCGGCGAGGTATACATCGTGGCCGCCGACCTGGCCGACAGCGTCTGCAAGGCCGCCGGCATTGAAAGCCACACCGTGCTGGCCACCCTGAAGGGCAGCGCGTTTGAACTGATGACCGCCCAGCACCCCCTGCTGAGCGAGGTGGACTCCGTGGTGCTCAACGGCGACCACGTCACCCTGGACGCCGGTTCCGGCTGCGTGCACACCGCCCCCGGCTTCGGCGCGGACGACTATTTCATCTGCCAGTCTTACGACCGCAGCGGCAAGACCCACATCGGCGTGCCCGTGCCCGTGAACGAGCGGGGCGTGATGACCGACGAGGTGTTCAACGGCGTGCATATCTCCAAGGCCAACGATTATGTGCTGCCCAAGCTGCGCGAGTGCGGCGCACTGCTGGCCAGCGAGGATATCACCCACTCCTATCCCCACTGCTGGCGCTGCAAGCACCCCATCATCTTCCGGGCCACGCCCCAGTGGTTCTGCTCGGTGGACGCTTTCAAGGACGAAGCCGTTAAGGCATGCGACGATGTGCGCTGGGTGCCCGAATGGGGCAAAGACCGCATGATCTCCATGATCCGCGAGCGGGCCGACTGGTGCATTTCCCGCCAGCGCAAATGGGGCCTGCCCATCCCCGTGTTCTACTGCGCCGACTGCGGCAAGCCCATCTGCAACGACGAGACCATCGCCGCCGTGAGCGCCCTGTTCGGCGCGGAGGGTTCCAACGCCTGGTTCAGGAAGGACGCCATGGAGATCCTGCCCGAAGGCTTCGCCTGCCCCCACTGCAGCGGCAAATCCTTCACCAAGGAAGAGGACACCCTGGACGGCTGGTTCGATTCCGGCTCCTCCCACTACGCTTCCATGCAGCGGGATCAGGATTTCTGGCCCGCCACCGTGTATCTGGAGGGCCTCGATCAGTACCGTGGCTGGTTCCAGTCCTCCCTGCTTACCGCCACCGGCGCTTTGGGCAAGGGCGCGCCCTTCAAAGAATGCCTGACCCACGGCTGGACCGTGGACGGCGAGGGCAAGGCCATGCACAAGTCCCTGGGCAACGGCGTGGACCCCAGCGAGATCATGAATAAATACGGCGCAGACATCCTGCGCCTGTGGGCCGGCAGCGCCGACTATCATGTGGACGTGCGCTGCAGCGACGCCATCTTCAAGCAGCTGTCCCAGAACTATCTGAAGTTCCGCAACACCGCCCGGTATTGCCTGGGCAATCTGGACGGGTTCGACCCCAACAATCTGGTGGCCCCCGCCGACATGCTGGAGCTGGATCGCTGGGCCATCACCCGCCTGAATGCCCTGATCGAAAAGTGCTTCGCCGCATATGATAACTACGAGTTCCATGTGGTGAGCCACGCCATCAACGATTTCTGCGTGGTGGAGCTGTCCAGCTTCTATCTGGACATCATCAAGGACCGCCTGTACTGCGAGGAGAAGGACGGCCTGCTCCGCCGCTCCGCCCAGACGGCCCTGTGGCTGATCCTGGACACTATGACCAAGCTCTTTGCCCCCATCCTGGCCTTCACCTGCGACGAGATCTGGCTGGCCATGCCCCACCGCAGCCAGGACGACGGCCGCAATGTGCTGTTCAATGAGATGAACCAGCCCTTTGCCGACTATGCCCTGGACGACGCCGCCATGGAAAAGTGGGAGCGGATCATCACCGTGCGCACCGCCGTCAACGTGGCCCTGGAAGCAGCCCGCAATGAAAAGAAAATCGGCAAGGCGCTGGAAGCCGATGTGGCGCTGACCGTGCCCGCAGAGGACGCCTTCCTGGCCGAAATGGCTCCCGCCGATGTGGCCGACCTGTTCATCGTTTCCACCGTGGAGATCTCCGTGGGCGACGAGCTGCATGTCACCGTTTCCGAAGCCGCCGGCGCCAAGTGCCCCCGCTGCTGGAAGCACAGCACCGAGGCCGACGCAGAAACGGGCCTGTGCCCCCGCTGCGCCGCCGTGGTGGCCAAGATCCCCATGCCCATCGACGAGGCATAAACCTGTATTGTTATGATGCGCCGGGGCGCGGGAGAGATCTTCCCGCGCCCCGTTCCGCTATCCACTCCCCCCACGGAACCATCGGCCTGAACAACATGACAAAGGAGGATACACTTTATGACAGCTGATCTTCAGAAAACCGCCAATGCCCTGGTCTGGTGCAGCATCGGAGCCCTTTTGAGTCTGCTGGGATTCACGCTCCCCGGCTACGTGCTCATCCTGATCGGCGCACTGCTGGGCTACCGCGCCTGCCGCGCCGGCGGATTTGCCGTTTGCTCCCTGTGCATCATTGCCCTGCTTCTGATCCAAACCGTGACGCAGGTGTATCGCTCCTTTTACCCGATGCTCTCCGGCAACGCCCTGACCAATGCCCCCTATATCGCGCTGACTTTTTGCCTGGCGGGGGCAGTCTGGTTTTTGATGAGCGCCTGCGCCTCGGCGCTGCGCGGCGCGGGCTGCGGCCAATCCACGGGCGACTGCCGCATCACCCAGGCCCTGGCCATCGTCTACCTGGCCTTGAACGCCATCGTGTATGTGCTGCTGGGTCCCGCCCTCCCCTTTGCGCTGTTGAAACTGTCCCTCTGGGCAGAACCGCTCATGTGGCTCGCTATGCTGATCTCCCTGCTGCTGGCCCGGAGCAAACTGACGAAGCGCCCCAAAAGCGCGTCCAAAACTGTGGAAGAAATGAGGAATCGTCTGCAATGATGCGTTGTATTCTCGCCATCCTGGCCCTGGTGGCCGCGGATCAGGCCGTGAAATTCTGGACCGTCGCCCATCTGTAGCTGGGCGAAACGGCCGGGCTGCTGCCCGGCTTTGTGGAACTGCTGCACAATTACGGCGCCGCCTGGTCCAGCCTGTCCGGCATGCGCTGGCTGCTGGTGCTCCTCACCGGCGCGGTGATGGTGGTGCTGGCCCTGGCCCTGGTCAAAAAAATCGTGCGCCATCCCCTGGGCGTGACCGCCCTGACTCTGGTGCTGGCCGGCGGCATCGGCAACCTGATCGACCGGGTGCGCCTGGGCTATGTGGTGGATATGTTCCACTTCCAGTTCTGGCCCTCCTACCCGGTGTTCAATGTGGCCGACATTTTTGTGGTCGCCGGCGTACTCCTGTTCCTGCTGTACTACCTGTTCCTGTTTGACAAAACGGACAGCAAAAAGGCCCGGGCGGAGCAGGCCGGGCAGAAAGGAACGGAAACCTGATGGAACCCCTTTGCCTGACGCCCGCCCCCGCCGACGGGGGAGCACGCATCGACAGTTTTCTCGCCGCCGCCCTGGAGGGCGTGACCCGCTCCGCCGCCCAAAAGCTGCTGGAGGGGGGCGCAGTCCTGGTGGACGGCAGAACCGTGGCCAAAAACTACAAGCTGACGGGGCGGGAAACCATTTGCGTGACCCTGCCGGAAGCGGAAGAGGCCGACCTGACACCCCAGGATATCCCCCTGGATGTGGTGTATGAGGACGCCGATGTGATCGTGGTCAACAAGCCCTCCGGCATGGTGGTGCACCCCGCCCCCGGACACAGCGACGGCACGCTGGTCAACGCCCTGCTGTACCACTGCGGAGACAGCCTGTCCGGCATCGGCGGGGAAAAGCGGCCCGGCATCGTGCACCGCATCGACCGGGATACCTCGGGCCTGATCATCGCCGCCAAAAACGACAGCGCCCACCTGTTCCTCTCCGCCCAGCTGGCCGACCACACCCTGGCCCGCACCTACGAAGCCATCTGCATGGGCAACTTCCGCCAGGATGAGGGCACCGTGGACGCCCCCATCGGCCGCCACCCCACGGATCGGAAAAAAATGACCGTTACCGACCGGAACAGCCGCCGGGCCGTGACCCACTGGGCCGTGCTGGAGCGCTTCGGCAGCCACACCCATGTGCGCTGCCAGCTGGAAACGGGCCGCACCCACCAGATCCGCGTTCACATGGCCCACATCGGCCACCCCATTCTGGGGGACACGGTATACGGCGCGAAAAAGCCCGTGGCGGGATTGCAGGGCCAGTGCCTCCACGCCGTGGGCCTGCAGTTCATCCACCCCCGCACCCGGGAATGGGTGCGCCTGTCCTGCCCCCTGCCGCCGGAGTTTACCGCCCAGCTGGCCAAGCTCCGGGCCATGCAGCGCTGAAGCCGCGCCTGCGCCCCATAAAAACGAAAAACCGGGCCGCATCTCCACACAGGAGATGCGGCCCGGTTTGATCTCGGCAGAAATCAGCCGTCCTCGCCGCAGCAGGCAGTTTCCTTGGCGGGGGCCGGGCAGGCTGCCTTGCCGCAGCCGCAGCCGTTGCGCACGCCGCATACCAACTGGGTCATAGTGCCCATGGGGCAGTAGACGCACCAGGAGCGGGGCTTGAACAGCACCATGGTCACCAGCCCCAGCACGGTGGAGGTGAGCATCACGCTGTAAAACCCGAAGGCAAACTGGGCCACCCAGGGGCTTACCGCCCCGCCGGCATAGGCCCACTGCCAGGGCAGCTTGAAGGTCCACAGCAGGGTCACCACCTGGCGCAGATCCTCAGCCCCGGAAAACACCAGGAAGGTGCTCCAGAGCATTTGCAGAAACATCAGCATAAAAAAGGCCAAAAAGCCATAGCGGAAGGCTTTGCTTTTCATCCAGCGGGGCACATCCCGCAGCCCACGCACAGGGCCCGGTCTACTTCCGCCCGCACACCCTGCACAATGGCCAGGGCCCCCTTGGGGCATACCTTCACGCAGCAGCCGCAGGCCACGCAGTGGGCCGCGTCCACCTGGGCCTTCTTCCGCCGCACCTGTTTCTGTTCCATCCAAAAAACTCCTTCCGTGATCAGCATGGCGCCATCTTACCATACCGGCGCCCATCCTTCTGTGACAACATCACGAAAGGCGGCCCTCAGGCCACCGGGGCGTTTTTCGCCTTGGGGATGCGGATGGTCAGGGTGATGGACTCCTCCGTTTCTTCCCGGCCGCACTGGGCGTCCACCCCCGCCCGGCGCATCACATCCATGCTGTGATTGATGGAATTGAGGAACAGGCGCACATCCTTGATGATAAAGCTGGGGCGGCGGGGTTTGGCCCGGGGCGTCTTCCGGAGCATGGATTCGATATAATCCTCCGCCTGGGCCACGTTCAGATTCCGCGCCGCAATGGCCCGCAGGGCCGCCAGGCGCTCCTCCTCTCCCTCCAGCCGCAGCAGGGCCCGGGCGTGGCGCTCCGTCAGGCCGTGCTCCAGCAGCAGCCGAGCGCACTCCGGCGACAGCTTCAGCAGCCGCAGCTTATTGGCCACGGCGGACTGGGACTTGCCCAGCTTTTCGGCCACCTTTTCCTGGGAAAGGCCGTGGGTTTCGATCAGCTGGCGCAGGGCCGCCGCCTCCTCCATATAGTTCAGATCCCGGCGCTGGATATTTTCGATCAGCGCCAGCAGGGCGGAGTCCTCCTCGCTCACCGCCGCCACCAGGCAGGGCACTTCCCGCAGGCCCGCCATGCGGGCGGCCCGCAGCCGCCGCTCCCCGGCCACCAGCTCAAAACCGCCCCCGTTCCTGCGGCGCACGGTCAGGGGCTGCAAAATACCATAGCGCCGGATGCTGTCGGCCAGCTCCAGCAGGGCGTCCTCCTCAAAGCGGGTGCGGGGCTGGGCCCGGTTGGGCACGATCTGGGTCACGGGCAGGTAAAACACCTTGTCGGATTCATAACTTTTTTTACTTTTCAGCAGCTGCATAGGCTCCCATCTCCTGTGTACAAAATTTAGATGCCTCCGCCCTTACTATAGGACAGGCCCGGCGCAAAGGGGGGCGAACCCTGGCGGCAGAAAAATTTTTGCCCGCCTTTGACAAAAAGCCGGCCCCTGTCCATTTACAAATCCCCCCGTTTCCGCTACACTAAGAAAAAACGGCGGGAGGCGGGATCATGGACTGTATGGCAATCCCATCCCCCCTGGGGGTGCTGACCCTTTGGGCGGAGGAAGGGGCCCTGGTGCGCCTGTCCTTCGGCCCGGCGGCCCCTGCCAGCGGCGAAACGGCCCTGCTGCGCCGGGCCGCCGCGGAGCTGGCGGAATATTTCTCGGGAAAGCGCCGCGTTTTCGACCTGCCCCTGGCCCCGGCGGGCACCCCCTTCCAGCGGGACATCTGGCGGGCCCTGGAAACCATCCCCTACGGCCAGACCCGTTCCTATGCCCAGCTGGCCGCCCTGGCGGGCCACGGCGGCGCCTGCCGGGCCGCCGGCACGGCTAACGGGAAAAATCCCCTGCCCATCCTGATCCCCTGCCACCGCGTGATCCGCGCCGACGGCGCCCCCGGCGGCTATGCTCCCGGCCCGGAGATCAAAAAATTTTTACTGAATCTGGAGAACCGCTATGCTTGATACCATTTTATTCGACCTGGACGGCACCCTGCTCCCCATGGAGCAAAACGACTTTATCCGCGCCTATGTGACCCAGCTCTGCCGCCGCTATGTGCCCTGCGGCTATGACAAGGATCTGATCGTCAAGGCCCTGTGGGCCGGTACCGCCGCCATGGTGCAAAACGACGGCGCCTGCACCAACGAAGAGCGCTTCTGGCAGTCCTTTGCCGCCCTGCTGGGCGACACCACCCCCATCCGGGATTCCATTCCCTCCTTTTACACCGCGGAATTTGACGAGATCCGCGCCGTGACCACCCCCACCCCCCTGTCCCGGCAGATCGTGGACACCTTGCAGCACAAGGGCTATACCCTGGTGCTGGCCACCAATCCCCTGTTCCCGCCGGAGGGGGTGCGCACCCGGCTGAACTGGGTGGATCTGCGGCCCGAGGACTTTTCCCTGGTGACCACCTACAACAACTCCACCTTCTGCAAGCCGGACCCGGGATACTACCGGGAGATCCTCCGCACTGTGGAAAAATCCCCCGAAACCTGCCGCATGGTGGGCAACAACCCCTCCGACGATATGTCCGCGGCCCAGCTGGGCCTGGACGTGTTCCTGGTGACCGATCATCTGGAAAACGAGGCCAACCTCCCCACGGATCGCTATCCCCAGGGTTCCCTGACGGACGTGCTGTCCTGGGCCAGGGAACTGCCCGCCCTGTAACGCCCTTTCCGTCCTGCTTTTTTTCTGTTCAGATGGCTCAAAGGCCGCTCTGCTGTTTCAATTTTCGGATGTCGTCGCCCACAAAGCCCAGCTCCCGGTATTCGCCGGTGAGGCGGGAAGCGATCTGGGGCAGATAGCGCTGATACAGCTCCTGCCGGGTCAGATTGGAATTCATCACCGTCCGCTTTTCCGCCACAATGCGGCTGTTGACCAGCTGGTACAGGGCGTCCTGCACAAAGGGGGTGGTCAGTTCCGTGCCCAGGTCGTCCACGATCAAAAGGTCGCAGGCCAGATAGCGGCGCACATCGGCCTCGGCCTCCTCCACTTCCTCCTCGCTGCCCCGGCGGAACTTCCGCAGCTCAAACTGGGCAAACACATGGGCCGCGGTGTCGTACACCACGGAGAAGCCCCGGGCGGATACCTCCCGGGCAATGCAGGCCGACAGGAAGGTTTTCCCCAGGCCCGGCGCGCCGGTGAGCAGCAGGTTTTTCACCATGCCCGGCCGCCCGAAGTGGGCGGCATACTGCCGGCAGGTCTGGAATACCTTCTGCATATGCTCGTAGGGCACCTTGCCGCAGTCGGCCCGGTAATCCCGGGGGTAATACTCCGGCCGGAAGGTGTCGAAACTCTGGCTGCCGATGTTCAGCAGCTTGGACAGCTCCCGGTTCTGCTCTTCAATATAATACTGTTTCAGGCAGGCGCACAGCTCGCCGCCGGGGCCGTAGCCCGTGTCGCCGCACTGGCTGCACCGGGGCTGCAGCGTCAGCTCCTCCGGCCCGTAGCCCGCCGCTTCCAGCAGCTGGGCCCGCTCGGCCTGCAGGGCGGCGTTTTCCTTCTTCTGCTGCTCCACCGCCGCCGTGGGGTCTGTGCCGTGGCGCAGGGCCGCGGCGATGACCCGCCGCATGGTGCCCCGCAGGGCCCCGTCGATCTCCGCCAGGCGGGGCGCGCGGCGGTAGATCTCCTCCCGCCGGCGGCGGAACTCCGCCTCGTGCTGATACCGGTCGCTTTCATAGCGCTCCCTGGCCCGGGCCAGGATCTTGCCGTCGTATGCCATTTACCGGCCCTCCTCACATGGTTTCCATCTGTTTCAGATAGGCGTCCATCCAGTCCGCGCTCTCCTGCACGGCGGCGGCCCGCTCCTCATCCTTCTTCCGGGCGGCGCTGCGGCCCGCGGCCCGCTCCTTGGGCGGCAGCTTGTCTCCGGCGGCGATCTCTTCGCCGGTGTGCAGCCCCTTTTTATCCCAATCCCGCAGGATGCCGTTGAGATATTTCCACTCCAGCCGCCCGCATTTGAACACGGTTTTCTCGTATGCCACGGCCACGGCCTCGGGGCCGAAGCCCCAGTCGATCCAGCGCTCCAGAAATTCCAGCTCCCGGCTCACCGGCGGACGGTCGCCCAGCTGGAGGGCGGCCATCAGCGCGGGCACCAGCTCCTGCTTGCGGGCATATTCTTTCAGATATTCTCCCGCCAGTTCCTGGGTCATCAGGCCCAGGCGGGCCCAGCGGTAGCCCTCCTTTTCGATCTGCCGCACCGTGGGCCGGCGGTGACGGCCGTAGCGCCGCTCCGTGCGCTCCACGCAGTGGCACACCAACAGATAGATCACATCCGACGGCAGGCCCAGGAAATTGTAAAGGCCCAGGAGCATGCCGTCGTCCTTCTCCGTCAGGGGTTTGTTCAGTTTGTCCTGCACCGCCTTGCGCAGGGCCGCAAAGTCCCCGTTCTTTTCCAGGGCCGCCGCGATATCCCGGCGGCTGTATTCGGGGCAGGCCCGTTCGGGAGCTTCCAGCGCCGGGGCCGCTTCCGTCCGCTCCCCCAGCAGGCCCAGGGCCTGAAGCTGCCCTTCGGCCTCGTCCAAAGCCGCCCTGTCCCAGTGCAGGGCGCGGCAGATGGCCGTGTCCTCCCCCTGGCCGCCCTCGGCCAGGTACAGGTACAGCAGCGCCGCACCGCCGCTGCCGCAGCGCAGCAGCGAGCGCACATCGGCCCGCGGCAGCGTCACGCTGTCGCTCTCTTTCAGCCGGAGCGTATAACCCATGGCAGATCCGCCTCCCTTGCATCCAATCTCATAGGGTATTGTACACGAAAACAGCCCGTTCGACAACCGGTAACCGCCCATTTTCTTTTTCGCCCCGCCGCCGGCCCTTTTTTGTGAATCATCTGTAAACGATGGCGGAAAAAGGCTTTTCCCCCGGGTGTCCTTGTGGTATACTATAATAGAATTAAAATAGGCAAATTTATCTATGATTACAGAAAAAGACAGGAGCTGTTACTATGGATCATCGTGTCACGGTTACCATTTGCGGAAATGAATACACCTTCGTAGCGGAGGAGGACAGCACCTATGTGGAGCGGGTGGCGGCCTATGTGGATCAGAAAATGACCGAAACCCTGGAAGCCACCAAGGCCGGCCAGACCGACGCCGCCGTGCTCACCGCCGCCAATATTGCCGACGAGCTGTTCAAAGCCCTGGAGATCGCAGAAAACCTGCGCTCCCAGCTGAAGGAATATCTGGACGAAGCCTCCCGCAGCAAAAACGAGATCTCCGAACTGAAGCGCGAGATCTTCAAGCTGCAGAACCAGCGCTGATGGCGGCGGAGCTTCTGGCCCCCGCCGGCAGTTTTGAAGCCCTGCGCGCCGCCGTGCAGAACGGGGCCGATGCCGTGTACCTGGGGTATGGCGACTTCAACGCCCGGCGCAATGCCAAAAACTTCACCGAAGAGGAATTCCGCGCCGCCGTGGCCTATTGCCGGGCCCGGGATGTGCGGGTCTACCTGACGCTGAACACCCTGCTGTTCGACCGGGAACTGGCCGACGCCGCCCGGGTGGTGGCCCTGGCCAACGAGATCGGCGTGGACGCCCTGCTGGTGCAGGATCTGGGCGTGCTGCAAATGGCCCGGGCCGTGGCCCCGGATCTGCCCCTCCACGCCAGCACCCAGATGACCGTCCACAATACCGACGGCGCCCTGGCCGCCAAGGCCTTGGGCCTGTCCCGGGTGGTGCTGTCCCGGGAAATGACCCGGGAGGAGATCGCCGCCGTATGCGCCATCGACGGGCTGGAAACGGAAGTGTTTGTCCACGGGGCTCACTGCATGTGCTATTCCGGCCAGTGCGCCATGAGCGCCCTGATCGGCGGGCGCAGCGGCAACCGGGGCACCTGCGCCCAGCCCTGCCGCCTGCCCTACACCCTGGGCACCAGCCGCAACCCCTATCCCCTGAGCCTGAAGGACATGAGCCTGGCCGACCACATCCCGGAACTGCTGGATCTGGGCGTGGCCTGCCTGAAGCTGGAGGGCCGCATGAAGCGGCCGGAATATGTGGCGGTGGTCACCCGGATCTATGCCGATCTGCTGCGCCAGAAGCGCGCCGCCACCGCCGCCGAAAAGCTGGAGCTGGCCGCCGCCTTTTCCCGGGGCGGGTTTACCGACGGATACTTCGCCGGCCGCACGGGGCAGCAGATGTTCGGCGTGCGCCGGGAAAACACCCCCGAGCCGAAGCAGCTGTTTGCCGCGGCCCGGGAAAGCTATGAACACCGGGAGAACTGCCGGGCCGGCGTGCAGATGGAGCTGACCCTCCGCCGGGGGCAGCCCAGCCGCCTGACGGTGCTGGACTTTGCCGGCAGCCGGGCCGATGTGACCGGCCCCGTGCCGGAAGAGGCCCGCAGCCGCCCCCTGACCGCGGAAGAACTGAAAGACCGGCTGAAAAAAACCGGCGGCACCCTGTTCACCCCCGAAAGCATCCGCGTGGAGCTGGACGAGGGCCTGGCCCTGCCCGCCGCGGCCATCAACGCCCTGCGGCGGGACGCGCTGGAGCAGCTGCTGGAGCGCCGCGCCGCGCCGCCCCAGCGCCGCGCCGGAACCTATACCCCGCCCGCCGGCAGCATCAATGATCCCGCCGCCCCCCTGCTGACCGTATCCGTGGAAGATCCGGCCCAGATCTCGGAGGAGCTGCTGGCCCTGGCCCCCGAACGCATCTATTTTCCCATTGAAAAGCTGGGGGCCATGGATCTGTCCCTGTGCGCCGGGGCCTCCCTGTGGGCGGTGCTGCCCCGGATCTACCGGGAAGCAGAGCGGGAAAAGCTGGGCGCCATGCTGCGCCACGCCCGGGATGCGGGAGCGGCGGGCGCTGCCCTGTCCAACCTGGGCCACTTTGCCCTGGCGGCGGACGCGGGCCTGCCCCTGGCCGGGGACTGGGCTCTGAACGCAGCCAACAGCGAGACCCTCCGCTTTTTGAAGGAAACGGGCCTGGTTTCCGCCGCCGTGTCCTTCGAGCTGCGCATGGAGCAGATCCGGGATCTGGAAAAGCCCCTGCCCACGGAGGCCATCGTTTACGGCCGGCTGCCCCTGATGATCACCGAAAACTGCCTGAACCAGGACGGCCGGGGTCAGTGCCACTGCGGCGAAGGGCCGGGGCGGCTGAAAGACCGCACCGGGGCCGAATTCCCCGTGCTGCCCGTGTTCGGCTGCCGCAGCGAAATCGAAAACTGCGTGCCCCTGTTCCTGGCGGACAAGGCGGACTACCGCCGCCTGGGCCTGCGCTACGCCCGGCTGCGCTTCACCACCGAATCCCCCGCCGAGTGCGCAGCCATCCTGCGCCGCTATACAGGCGGCGGCACCTGGCAGCCCAAACAGTTCACCCGCGGCCTGTTTTACCGCGGCGTGGAATAACCGGGGAATCCCCCTGCCCCGCCGGACTCCCCGCCGGCACACAAAAAATTCCCGGCGGCCGATGGCCGCCCCAAAAGGAGTTCTGCCCCTATGGCCAAAATCGTTTTAGCCTCCAAATCCCCCCGGCGGCGGGAACTGCTGGACCGCATGGGCCTGCCCCACACGGTCATCAGCGTGGACGCCGACGAGACCTATCCCCCCTCCGTCACCGCGCCGGAGGATATCGTTCAATACATTTCCAACACCAAAGCCTTTGCCGCCGCCAACATGGTGGCGCCGGAGGACATTGTCATCACCGCCGACACCATGGTATTTCTGGACGACCGGCGGCTGGGCAAGCCCCGGGACGAGGACGACGCCTTTGCCATGCTTTCCGCCCTCTCCGGACGGGAGCACCTGGTGTGCACCGGCGTGACCGTGGCCCAGGGCAACCGCACGCTGACCGGCGCCGAATCCACCCGGGTGCGCTTCGCCCCCCTGGACGAGGCCACCATCCGGGCCTATATCCGCACCGGCGAACCCATGGACAAGGCCGGAGCCTACGGCATCCAGCACTACGGCGCCCTGCTGATCGAGGGCATCCACGGCGACTATTTCAATGTGGTGGGCCTGCCGGTGCGCCGCCTGAGCGCCATGCTGCGCAAATTCGGCGTACAGATCCTGGCCTGACCCGGCCTTTGAGGTAATGCTTTCATGAAAGACTTTTTTTCAAAAAACGGCATCTGGATCCTGCTGGTGGCGGTGATCGTCACCGTGACCATGGCCGCCCTGTCCGCCTTCGGCTCCGGCGTGGCCACGCCCCTGCAAAATGCCGCCGGCGTGATCACCGCCCCCTTCCGGGCGGGCATCAGCGCCGTGACCGGCTGGGTGGACGAGCGCATCCGGTTTGCCGATGAATTCGACGCCCTGAAAGAGGAAAACGAGGCCCTGAAAAAGCAGGTGGCCCGGCTGGAACAGGAAAACCGCCAGGCCCAGGCCGACAGCGCCGAAAACGCCCGGCTGCGGGAGCTGCTGAACCTGCGCCCCCAGGAGCGGAACCTGCAATTTGAATCCGCCATGGTGGTGGATCACACCAGCAGCAACTGGACCCGCACCCTGACGCTGAACAAGGGCTCCTCCATGGGCATCGCCCCCAAGAACTGCGTGATCAACTCCGAGGGCTACCTGGTGGGCGTGGTCACCGAAGTGGGGGCCAACTGGGCCACCGTCCTCACCACCATCGACACAGACTTTGAGATCGGCGCCACCGTGTTCCGCACCGGCGAGGCCGCCATGGCCGCCGGCGATTTCAACCTGATGGGCGAGGGGCGGCTGAAGCTGAACTATATTTCCTCGGAAAGCGCCCTGCTCAACGGCGACCTGGTGCTGACCTCCGGCCTGGGCGGCTATTATCCCGAGGGCCTGGTGGTGGGCAGCGTGGAGGAAGTGATCACCGACGACTCCGGCGCCATGGACTATGCCCTGATGAAGCCCGCCGTGGACTTTGACGCCCTGACGGAAGTGTTCGTCGTCACCGACTTCTCCATTGTGGACTGACGGGAGGCGACGCGGGCTTTATGTTTACCAAAAAAGCACTGATGACCAAATGGGGCCTTTACACCGGCGCGCTGCTGGCGCTGATCCTGCTGCAGCAGCTGGTGCTGGATCAGCTGACGCTGTGGGGCGTGGTTCCCTTTCTGATGCCCATGACGGTGGCCGTGGCCGCCGCCCTGGAGGGGCCGGTACCCGGCACCCTGTTCGGCATTTTCGTGGGCTTCCTCTGCGACCTGGCCGGCGGCGGCGTGTTTTCCGGGGTATACACCCTGTCCTTTTTCCTCGTCGCCCTGTTTGTGGCCATCCTGGCCAAATACTGGGTCATGCGCAGCGTGTTCGGCAGCCTGATCTGGGCCCTGCTGGCCTTTGGCGTGATCGATGCCGTGCAGATCCTGTTTCTCATAGTTTTCCACCAGGCCGATCCCCTCGTCGCCCTGGCCCTGGCCGGGCGGGAGGCCGCCGTATCCCTGCTGTTTGTGATCCCCATTTTCCTGCTGTTCAACTATCTGCACCGTCTGTTCCGCTATGAATAAGGAGACCCCATGGAATTTTCTGAAAAACCGAAATTGCCCCGCCACCGCCGCGTGATCCTGCTGCTCCTGGTGCTGCTGGTGCTGGGCGGATATCTGACCGTGATGTTCAACCTTCAGATCGTCCACGGCGCGGACTACCGCCGCCAATCCGTGTCCCAGATCGTGCGCTCCACCACCGTGGAGGCCGCCCGGGGCGACATTACCGACCGCAACGGCAACCTGATGGTGGGCAACCGCCAGACCTACACCCTCACCTTCGACCCCTCCCTGCTGCCCGACGGCGCAGACCAGAACGAGGCCATCCTGCGGCTGATCCAGCTGTGCGAGGAGAACAACATCCCCTGCACCGACAACGTGCCCCTGAGCAAAACAGCCCCCTTCACCTATGTGACCGTGACGGACACCCAGCAGCGCCTGTTCGACCGCTATCTGACGGATACCCTGCAGCCCTATCTGGAAAAGGAACTGAAAAAGCGCAAAAATGTCCTGGCCGCCGCCGCAGAAAAGCCGAAAAAGGCGGAGCCCGTGGCCGAAGATCCCTTCCTGGACGATCCCGATCTGGATGTGGAAAACCTGACCGCGCCCCAGCTGATGGAGGCCATGCGCCGCAGCTTCAAAATCGACGACAGCGTTTCCGACGCCGATGCCCGGAAGATCGTTTCCGTCCGCTGGGAGCTGGCCCTGCGCTCCACCTATGCCACCGCCAGCTATGTGCTGGCCGACGATGTGGATATCAACCTGATCACCCTGGTCAAAGACGGGGACTACTACGGCGCGGACATCAACCTGGCCTCGGCCCGGCAGTATGAAACCACCGCCGCCGCCCACCTGCTGGGTTATGTGGGCGCCATCGACCCCGACGAATACAGCGAACTGAAGGATCAGGGCTATTCCATCAACGCCGTCATCGGCAAATCCGGCGTGGAAGCCGCCTTTGAAGAATATCTCCACGGCACCGGCGGCCGCCGCATCTCCAACACCAACGACGAGGGCAAGGTGACCAGCGAACTGTATACCCAGGAGCCCCAGCCCGGCGACACCGTGGAGCTGACCATCGACCTGCCCTTCCAGGAGCAGGTGGAGCAGCTGCTGGCCGACCGCGTGGACCGCATGGCCGCCGAGGACGGCGTGGCCCGCGGCGCCGCCGCCGCCGTGGTGCAGGTGGGCACCGGCGATGTGCTGGCCCTGGCCTCCTACCCCACCTACGACCTGGCCACCTTCCGCAAAAACTATACCGAACTGAGCAGCGATCCCTCTTCACCCCTGCTCAACCGGGCCACCATGGGCCTGTATCCCCCCGGCTCCACCCTCAAACCCCTGACGGCCATCGCCGCCCTGGAAGAGGGCGTGACCACCACCGGCGAGCGGCTCAACGACAGCGGCCGCTGGATCTATCCCGGCACCTCCATGGGCCCCTACTGCTGGAAGCGCAGCGGCCACGGGCGGCTGAATGTGACCGGCGCCATTTCCAACTCCTGCAACTACTATTTCGCCGAAATGGGCTACCGCCTGGGCATGGACAACCTGCGGGAATACCTGACGGCCTTCGGCCTGGGCGAGCACACCGGCATCGAAACCGGCGACGCCGCCGGCACCCTGCCGGAAAATCCCCCCGGCGAAGACCAGGCCCCCTGGGCCGCCTTTGGCCAGTCCAACCAGCTCTACACTCCCCTGCAGCTGGCCAGCTATATCGCCACCCTGGCCGGCGGCGGCGCATATTATGAGCCCCATCTGCTGAAATCCGTCCGCAGCTATGACAATTCTGAGCTGGTCTACTCCTCGGAAAACGCAGCGCCGGATCACACCATCGACATCGACCCCGCCCATCTGAACGCCGTGCTCAAGGGCATGCTGGGCTACACCCAGCCCGGCGGCCAGATCCACGCCTATTTCAAAGACTGCGTGGTGTCCGCCGGCGCCAAAACCGGTACCGCCCAGCTGGGCAGCAACAAAAAGAACAACGGCGTGTTTGTCTGCTTCGCCCCCTACGACGATCCGGAGATCGCCATTGCCCTGGTCATTGAAAAGGGCGACGCCGGCGCCAACCTGGCAGAAACCGCCGTGGGCATCCTGAACGCCTACTTCACCGAAGACCAGATCGCCGCCACCATCGTGGGCGAAAATCAGCTTTTGGGCTGAACAGGGCCCGATTTTGATTCCAAAAAACAATTTTCCGCATATACTATACAAACCGTATTCCAAAATAGAGAGAAACAGGAGCTTCTGCCTATGCTCGACACATCCATTTACCATCCCCGCCTGGCCCAGTATAAACAGCCCTTCGGCGCGGTGCCCCTGGCCACGGCCGTCTCCTTTTCTGTGGGGCTGCCCGCCGGAGCCGTGGGCTGCACCCTGTCCACCCGCCGGGAATTTTCCGGCGACGCCGCAGAATATCCCATGGCCGCCGCGGCCGGAGGATGGCGCTGCACCTATACCGCCCCGGCGGAGCCGGAGCTGGTGTGGTACTCCTTCCGCTTCCGCTTTGCCGACGGCAGCGAGGCCTGCTACGGCGCCGATGGCTTTGTGCAGGAGGGCGCGCCCCTGGCCCCCTTCCAGCTCACTGTGTACGACGGCAGCGAGGAAACCCCCGCCTGGTTCGGCGAGGGCGTGACCTATCAGATCTTTCCCGACCGCTTCTGCCGCCTGGAACCGCCGGACCCCGCCGGTATGATCGGCCGCCGCTGGGTCCACGAAAACTGGAACGAACTGATGGCCTATGAGCCCGAGGACGGGGTCATCACCAACCGGGATTTCTTCGGCGGCAGCCTGCGGGGCATTTTGTCCCGGCTGGACTATCTGGAAAGCCTGTCCGTTTCCACCCTCTATCTGAACCCCATTTTTGAGGCCGCCTCCAACCACCGCTACGACACCTGCGACTATCAAAAAATCGACCCCATGCTGGGCACGGAGCAGGACTTCAAGCTGCTGTGCCGCGAGGCCGGCAAGCGGGGCATCCGCATCCTGCTGGACGGCGTGTTCAACCACACCGGCAGCGCCAGCCGCTATTTCAATGCCGATGGCTACTACGACACCCTGGGCGCCGCCCAGAGCCAGGATTCCCCCTGGTACGAATGGTACGACTTTTCCCACTGGCCCGACCGCTACTCCTCCTGGTGGGGGGTGGACACCCTGCCCCAGGTGCGGGAATCCGCACCGTCTTATGTCAACTATATCATCGAAGATCCGGATTCCGTGGTGCGCCGCTGGCTCCGGGCCGGGGCCTCCGGCTGGCGGCTGGATGTGGCCGACGAGCTGCCCGACAGCTTCATTGCCAAACTCCGCGCCGCCGCCGTGGAAGAAAAGGCGGACGCCGTGGTCATCGGCGAAGTGTGGGAGGACGGCTCCAACAAGATCGCCTATGGCGAGCGCCGCAAATACCTGCTGGGCCACGAGACCCACGGCCTGATGAACTACCCCTTCCGGGTGGCCGCCATTGCCTGGCTCCAGGGCGGCGACGCCCGGGATTTCATGGAAACCATGGAGACCATTCGGGAGCACTATCCCCCCGCCGCCTTCTACTCCGCTCTGAACAGCCTGGGCACCCACGACAATCCCCGCATTCTGACCCTGTGCGGCCAAAGCCAGGATCTCAGCGGCAAAAGCCGGGAGTGGCGGGCCCATTTCCGCCTCAGCCGCGCCGAGCGGCAGCGGGGCGTCCGCCGCTTGAAGCTGGCCTCCACCCTGCTGTACGCCTTCCCCGGTTCTCCCACGGTTTACTACGGTGACGAGGCCGGCATGGAGGGCTGCGAAGATCCCTTCAACCGAGGCACCTTCCCCTGGGGCCGGGAAGATCCCCTGCTGCTGAGCCATTACCGCATCCTGGGCCGCCTGCGCAAAGAGCGCCCCTCCCTGCGCCGGGGCGATATCCGCTACCTGCGAGCCGAGGGCGGGCTGCTGATGTTTACCCGGCAGTATGAGGACGAAACCACCTTGATCGCCCTGAACAACGGCCCGGCGGCGGTGGAGCTCCATCTGCCCTGGGATCGCCCCATGGCGGAGGATGCCCTGAGCCGCCAGAAGTTTGCCGTGCGCAATGAAACCCTGCATATTACCCTGCCGCCGGAAAACGGTGTTGTATTGATCTGATCCCCCCTGCATCGCGCAAAAAGGAGGATGCTCCCACCGGGAGCATCCTCCTTTTCCTGTTTTCCACAAAAATAGTTCTCCGGCACTTTAGCGTGGAATGCGCCGGATCTTTTCCGGATCGCTGCTGCACAGGGCATCCATAATGCTCAGCTCCGTTCACATTGTCATAATAAGTATAGTCCCCCACCTCTATATTAGACCGGGTGATTATATTTTGGATGAACACTACCTGCAGGATGGCTTTGTTGGGGTAAATCTGATTTGGGTTTGGTCCCATAGCCTCTACTCCTCTCCATATTAGTATCTTTCCCTGCATACTATCAAATGCTCTTGCCGTTTTTAATACTACATCATGTTTCACGTGAAACATTTCTTCCCGGCAGCGGTTTCTTTTTCCCTTTTGCCCGCCCTTGTTTCACGTGAAACAATCCCCGATTTTTAGGATTGCACCTTGTTTCTTATCTTTAATAATGGTATAATTCCAGTATGTGCAAAAAAAATGTATCAAAGGGCGCAAAAACGCGCAAATTACGGAAGGTCGGTGTCCAAATGGCAAAAATTGTAGCAGTGGTCAATCAGAAGGGCGGCGTGGGCAAAACCACCACCTGCGTCAGTCTGACAGCGGCATTGCAGGAAAAAGGAAAAAAAGTCCTGCTGTGCGACTTCGACCCCCAGGCCAACTCGACCTCCGGCATGGGCGTGGATAAAACCGTTTCCGGCGGCGTTTACGACGTGCTGATCAACGGCGTGACGCCGGAAAAGGCCGTGGTGCAGACCAAGTGGGGCGATGTTCTCCCCTCCTGCAAGAACCTGGCGGGCGCAGGCATCGAAATGATCGGCCTGGAACGCCGGGAATTTTTGCTGAAAGAGGCCCTGGACGAGCTGTCCCCCGGTTATGACTACATCCTCATCGACTGCCCCCCCTCCCTGGAACTGCTGACGCTGAACGGCCTGTGTGCCGCCAACACCGTGCTGGTGCCGGTGCAGGGCGAATACTACGCCCTGGAGGGGCTCAGCGATCTGATGAACACCGTGCGCATCGTCAAGCGCTCCCTGAACCCGGGCATCGACCTGGAGGGCGTGCTGCTGACCATGTTCGACGGCCGCACCAATCTGGCCAACCAGGTGGCCGAAGAAGTGAAGCGCTACTTCCCCGGCAAGGTGTATGCCACCGTGATTCCCCGCACCGTGCGCCTGTCCGAAGCCCCCAGCTACGGCAAGCCCATCACCGCCTACGACCACTCCGGCCGTGGCAGCGAAGCTTACCTAGCTCTGGCCGAAGAATTTTTGCAGATGAACCACGATAAACCAAACAAATCATAAAAGGAGATCTTCTATGGCAAGAACTACGCAGAAGGGCCTTGGCAAGGGACTCGGCGCCCTGCTGGGCGACACTTCTCCCCTCACTCCCCAAGGCGGCGAGGGCGGCGGTGTGACCATGCTGCCCATCGCCAAGGTGGAATCCTACCGCAAACAACCCCGCAAGCGCTTTGACGATGCTTCCCTCCAGGATCTGGCCGACTCCATCCGCGTTCACGGCATTCTGCAGCCCCTGACCGTGCGCAAGCTGTCCTCGGGCTACTATCAGATCATCGCCGGCGAGCGCCGCTGGCGGGCCGCCCGGCTGGCGGGCCTGGCCGAAGTGCCCGTGCTGGTCATCGAAGCCGATGACCGCAAGGCCATGGAACTGGCCATGATCGAAAACCTCCAGCGGGAGGATCTGAACCCCATCGAAGAGGCCGAGGGCTACAAAGTGCTGATGGAGGACTACAATCTGACCCAGGAGGAGGCCGCCGAGCGGGTGGGCAAAAGCCGCTCCAACGTGGCCAACGTCCTGCGCCTGCTGAATCTGAGCGCCCCGATCCGGGCCCTGCTGGCCGAGGGCCAGCTGTCCGCCGGTCACGCCCGGGCTTTGCTGGGCCTCAAGGCCGCCGAGGCAGAAAAGGCCGCCCAGGCCGTGGTCGAGGGCGGGCTGAGCGTCCGCCAGACGGAGGCCCTGGTGAAAAAACTCCAATCCGCAGCCAAGGAAAAGCCCCCCGTCAAGGCTCCCGCCGTGGACTACGCCGCCGAAGCGGAAAAAGACCTGTCCACCCGGCTGGGCCGGGGCTGCCACATCGTCACCGGCCGCAAAAAGGGCAAGATCGAGCTGGAGTACTACGGCATGGACGACCTGAACGACCTGCTGGATGCCCTGGCCGCCCTGAAAGTGACCAGGCGCAACCCCTGACCCCATTTCAAACCGCGAAAGGACTGAAGACCCCCCCATGAAACTTGAAAAACGCGGCGAAGTGACGCCCGAAGAGGCCGCTGCCGCCGCCCAGAATACGCCCCCGGCCGAGGGGAAGCACAAGCCTGTTCTGCTGTATCTTGTGATCCTCTTCGCCATCGCCCTGGCGCTGATCCTGTATTCCTACGCCATGAACCAGCACAGCAGCGCCCAGACCATCCGCGACCTGCAAAGCCAGGTGGAAACCCTGCAGCAGCTCCAAGATGTGGAGGAGCAGTACCAGGACGCCCTGTCCGAAAACGCCGCCCTGCAGCAGCAGGTAGACGATTTGGAGCGCCAAAGCGCCGCAGACGCCCGCACGCTCCAGGCCATGGGCCTGGTGTGGCAGCTGGAGCGGCTGTACAGCAGCGGCGAGAACGAAGCCTGCCAGCAGGTGCTGAAGGCCCTGGCCCAGGACGAGCTGTACCGCGCCCTGCCCGGCGCCAGCGAGGGCAGCGCCGAAGACCCTGACTACGAAAGCCCCCTGGCCGCCTACCAGCGCATCAACGAAGCGCTGAACGGCGCAAAAGACGGGGAATGATCCCCCGCCGGTTCAAATCATTACGAGAGGTGTAAGTGTTATGTTGGATATGAGATTTGTCCGCGAAAATCCGGACATCGTAAAGGAAAACATTAAAAAGAAGTTCCAGGATCACAAGCTGCCCCTGGTGGACGAGGTCATCGCCCTGGATGCGGAAAACCGCGCCGCCATCACCGAGGCCAGCGACCTGCGGGCCCAGCGCAACCAGCTGTCCAAGCAGGTGGGCATGCTCATGGGCCAGGCCAAAAAAGACCCCTCCAAGCTGGAAGAGGCCGAGGCCGTGAAGGCCCAGGTCAAGGCCAACGCCGACCGCCTGGCCGCCCTGGAGCAGAAAGAATCCGAGCTGGAGCAGAAGATCCACAAGATCATGCTGCAGATCCCCCAGATCATCGATCCCAGCGTGCCCATCGGCCCCGACGACAGCGCCAATGTGGAAGTGCAGCGCTTCGGCGAGCCCCTGGTACCCGACTTTGAGATCCCCTACCACACCCAGATCATGGAATCCTTCGACGGCATCGATCTGGACGCCGCCGGCCGCGTGTCCGGCAACGGTTTCTATTACCTGCTGGGCGACATCGCCCGGCTCCACGAGGCTGTGCTGGCCTATGGCCGCGACTTTATGATCGACCACGGCTTCACCTACTGCATCCCCCCCTTCATGATCCACGGCAACGTGGTGGAAGGCGTTATGAGCCAGACGGATATGGACGCCATGATGTATAAGATCGAGGGCGAAGACCTGTATCTGATCGGCACTTCCGA
>CALDMR010000090.1 GCA_937915065.1 uncultured Clostridia bacterium | reverse complement strand
AGTTCACCTTTACCGCCGGTGAGCAGGAGTTCTACGCGGAGCGCGGCTTCCAGAACGAGCCCCAGCGCTGCAAGGCCTGCCGTGACGCCCGCAAGAATGCCACCCGCGGTCCCCGCCAGTTTTTCACTGCTGTTTGCGCAGCTTGCGGCGGCGAAGCAAAGGTTCCTTTCGAGCCCAAGTCCGACAGACCTGTGTACTGCAGCGAGTGCTTCGCTAAGATGCGCGAGGAAGGCTGATTAAATTCATTCGTTAAAAAGAGCAGGAGTGATCCTGCTCTTTTTTGCGTCTGCACATTCAAAACGGCCGTACTCCGGAAGAGGCACAGATCCATGCACTTCCCGAATACGGCCGTTTTGCAATCGACTGATTTTCAAAATGCAGCGTTCACTTCAAGGCTTGATAGCGCGCTGTGTAGGCGGGGTTATAAACTACGCAGCCGGCAGGCTGCTGGGCGCCCAGTAAAGCGCCGCACTTATTGCAGCAGGTACACCAGCGAATGTCGCCTTGCTGGCCGCCGAGATATTTGGTGGGCAGGGCAGGGTCTGCAAAGGACTGGCGGCCCAGAGCGATCATATCGAAATCGCCTTGATCGATGCAGGTATTTCCCCAATAAAACAGGCTGTTCTTCTCCGGCTCCGCACCCTGCATACCGTTCCGGCCATTGCGAAGAATAGACAGGCCGCCGCAGATGACAGTGGTTTCCGGCCGCAGATTTTTGCGCAGCAGTTTGGCTGCGGTAATGTGTTGGTATACAATTTCCGGCCCATTCTTGTCCGGGCACATCAGCTGCGCGCTGCAGGCGGCATTGCCCAAGGACTCAATGAAAAAGCTGGCGCCCCGGTGCTCCAAACCCTTGCACAAACGCACACTTTCACTAGGATCAATGATGGGGCTGTTTGGGCCAGCATGGCCTTGGCCGCCGGCCATCCCTTCATACACGCTGACCTTTGCGCCCAACAGGAAACTCTCGTGGGGAACGGCGTAACGCACTTTTTCACACAGTTCAAACGCGAAGCGGGCCCGGTTTTCAAAAGAACCGCCGTATTTCCAGCAGCGGTCATTGTAGGGGCGCAGGATCTGGGAACCCAAATATCCATGGCAGAACTTCAGATCCACGCCGTCTGCACCAATAGACGCCAAAAAGCGGGCTGCCTGAGCATAGGATTCAATGGTCTGTTCGATATAGGCTTCATCGATCAATGTTCCGCCAAACCCAGGCATCGGTTTAACGCATACGCGCTGGGAAAATGTATCATCTGAAATTTCACCGCTGTGATTCAGCTGTACAATCAATAAAGTATTGGGATAACGCAGTTTTTTATCCCGCACAAAAGACTCCCACATGGCGCGGTTGTCCGGATCGTTTACATTCAAAAGCAGCTGGTGCTTCCTGGCGCGGCTTTCATATTGCAGCGTGACGGATTCCATTACCACCACAGCTGCGCCGCCGCGGAACAGCGCGTCATAGCGCTGCAGCGTATCCTCGGAAAATCCGCCGCGCAAATCGCTGTCGCCGCATTCCATGGGCTGAATCACAAAGCGGTTTTTAACCAGATGGGGGCCGATGCGGATGGGCCGCTCCAGAGCTGTACCGACCTTACCTTTCATCAATGCCATAGCACTCCATCCCTTCTAATCATTCTTGAATCATCGTTATTATACATGGTTTTCCCGCAAATGTCTTTCACTCTGTGCACCCGTTTTTGGATTATTGATAGGTATTCGGCCCGGATTCAAAAAAACTTTGTAGAATTGATGTCTTTTCCCGCGAAAATGCGGAATTTGATATTGAAATACGCACCTTTTTAGGATATACTATTAAAGCAAGTTTTTATAAAGGAGGCATTTTGCCATGATTGAAATTACAAAAGACACCATCATTGGTGATATTCTTGATATCGCCCCCCACACTGCGCCCATTTTCCTGTCCATCGGCATGCACTGCCTGGGCTGCCCCTCTTCCCGCGGCGAAACCGTGGAAGAAGCCTGCATGGTTCACGGCGTAGACGTGGATAAGCTGTTGGCACTGGTCAACGAGGAAGCCAATAAGGAAGCCAAGTAAGAATTGCAGCCAAATCAACGCACGGTTTTTGTCTTGCACAAGATCCGTGCTTTGATTTGTCCGCAGCAGGGAGAGGTACAGTCCATGGCACATGAAAAACAGCTTTGTTTATCGGAGCGCCTGCAAGCCCTGGCTGACCTGGTGCCCCCGGGCAGCCGGTTGGCTGATATTGGTACGGATCACGCCTATCTGCCCCTCTGGCTGCTGCAGCAGGGGCGCATTGTTTTTGCGGCAGCCTGTGATGTAAACGAAGGGCCGCTGCAGCGGGCGCGGGCCTCTGCGGCGCGCTGGGGATTCGGAGACGAGGCCCTGTCGTTCCGGTTGGGCAACGGCTTGGCTTGTGTTGCCCCCGGCGAGGTAGATGTGATCACCATTGCCGGTATGGGAGGGGAGACGATCCTCTCCATTCTGGAGGCCGCCCCCTGGACACAAAAGGGGGATTGCCTGCTTTTGCTGCAGCCTATGACGCGGGCAGAGTTGCTGCGTCCCTGGTTGGCGCAACAGGGATATCGTTTTTTGGCAGAGCGGTTGGTATATGAAAACCATACATATTTTCCTGTGATCGCTGTCACCGGCGGCGGCGCCAGGGAAACGCTGACGCCCGGCCAGGCTTGGGGCGGCATCCTGCTGCAGCAAGATCCGCTGCAAGGCTCTGCGCTGGCAGCGACTATCCGCCGCCTGGAAATTGCGGCGCATGGGTTGGAGCATTCCGCTGCGCCGGAAAACGCGGCACAAGCTGCCCGATACCGCGCTGTCTGTGGGCAGCTTTCTGCGATGAAGGAGGAATGGATCCATGCCAACAGTCAAGGAAATTGAGGCATATTTGTTTTCCCTGGCGCCCAAAGAATTGGCACTGTCCTGGGACAATGTGGGCCTGCTGGTGGGGCAGACGCAGAAGCCTGTCCGGTCGGTTTTGCTGGCTTTGGATATCACGGAAGATGTGGTGGACGAGGCAATCGAAACCGGTGCAGAACTGATTGTTGCGCACCATCCGGTGATGAACTGCAAATGGCTCCCTGTGCAGACCGTGCGTGATGATACTTGCCAGGGACGGATCCTGACCAAAATGATCCAAAAGGGGCTCTCCGGTATCTGCATGCACACCAATCTGGATATCGCTGCCGGCGGCGTGAATGATCTGCTGGCCGCTGCCTTGGGACTGACAGACGTGGAACCCTTGGGAGAAGACGGCTGCGGCCGCGTGGGCATGCTCCCGGAGCCGCAGGAAATGTCCGCGTTTGTAGAGCAGGTTTATGACGCCCTGGAGTGCACAGGGCTGCGCTATGTCATCGGCGGCGAAACAGTGCGTCGCGTGGCTGTGGGCGGCGGCGCCTGTTGGGATTATCACCGCGACGCACTGAATAAGGGCTGCGACACTTTTGTCACCTCTGACCTGGGATACCACGATTTCCTTGACGCCAAGGCCCTGGGCCTGAACGTGATCGATGCCGGCCATTTCCCCACCGAAAATGTGGTGTGCCCCTATCTCGCCGCATCGTTGCGGCAGCAATACCCGGCTTTGACCGTTCAAATATCACGCTCCCATCAGGAAGTGTTTCATTATTTTACCAAGTAATTATTTTTTAGTAAGGAGAGGAATCATCCATGTCCGGACATTCTAAGTGGCATAACATCCAGAAAACCAAGGGCGCACAGGACGCCAAGCGCTCCGCTGCGTTCACCAAGATCGCAAAAGAGATCATCGTGGCCGTGAAAGAAGGCGGCTCCGGCGATCCCAATAATAACTCCCGTTTGGCTACTGTCGTTGCCAAGGCCAAGGCAGCCAATATGCCCAACGACAATATCAAGCGCACCATTGATAAGGCTATGGGTGCGGGCAACACCGACAATTTCGAAAGCGTCGTCTATGAAGGCTACGGCCCCGCCGGCGTGGCTGTGATTGTGGAAGCGCTGACCGATAACCGCAACCGCACCGCCCCCGCTGTGCGTCATGCTTTTGATAAGTTTGGCGGCAACCTGGGCGCCACAGGTTGTGTGTCCTGGTCCTTTGACCGCAAGGGTGTCCTGATCATCGACAACGAAGAGGGCGAACTGGAAGAAGACAAGGTGATGGAAGACGCGCTGGAAGTCGGCGCCGCCGATATTTCCAACGAAGGCCCCGTGTTTGAAGTTTACACCGAGCCCGATGACTTCAGCGCTGTCTGCGCCGCACTGGAAGCCAAGGGCTACGCCTTCCTGGAAGCGAACATCTCCATGGTGCCCCAGAACTACATCGTGCTGGAAAAGGAAGAGGACGTGACCAACATGGAGAAACTCATCGATATGCTGGAAGAGAACGACGACGTTCAGAACGTTTACCACAACTGGCAGCAGGATTAATCGCCATTTCCCGTGGTCATTTGAGGGAAAAGTCGATCCCTGTAAGAAAATCGAGCTGATAGAAAATCCTCCGTACGACTTTGGTCATACGGAGGATTTTTTGCAACCGGAAGCAGCAGCTTCAGAGGTATATGCCATAAAAGGGGAGAAGCCCGCCGCGGGAATCCGCAGCGGGCTTCATATCAAAATGAGTAAGTCTGTAAGCCGGGTTCTGTATTTGACAGTCATCTATCTCGACGCACCGTTGCCGGGGCGCTCAAGCCACCTCCTGAGGACGGCCGGGCCGGCCACATGTCCTCCCACGGTGTTGCTCCGGATAGAGTTTACAGCGCCTCCCTGTTACCAGGGAAGCGGGTGAGCTCTTACCTCGCCTTTCCACCCTTACTGCCGGCGGTAAAGCCGGCAGCGGTATATCTCTGTTGCACTTTTCCTCAGATCGCTCTGGGCGGACGTTATCCGTTATCCTTGCCCTGCGGAGCCCGGACTTTCCTCACAGACGGCCTTTCGGCGCTGCCTGCGCGACTGTCTAGCTTACTCGAAGAAATATTTTATCGGATTGAGAAGGGAAAGTCAAGATTGGATTGAAAAAGAGCTCCGCTTGCGGTATAATTAGAATTGATATTTTATGGAAAAGAGGGACTGCATTTTATGCGTCTGAACGAGTATCTGGATTCGTTGAAAGGGAAGCGTGTAGCTGTGATCGGTATCGGCGTGAGCAATACGCCCCTCATCGAATTGCTATTGGGGTACGGCATTTCCGTCACGGCCTGCGATCGAAAAGAGCGGGCCGCTTTCGGCGAGCTGGCAGACCGGTTGGAAAAATGGGGCTGCACTCTGAAGCTGGGAGAGGATTACCTGCAAAATCTGGATCAGGATGTGGTGTTCCGCTCTCCCGGTATCCGGCCTGATCTCCCGGAATTTGAAACAGTGCGGGCTCGGGGCGGTGTAATCACTTCCGAAATGGAAATCTTTTTCGCTGTCTGTCCCTGTCATATGCTGGCCGTCACCGGCAGTGACGGCAAAACCACCACCACTACCATTATCGCAGAGCTTTTGAAAGCCGCGGGGAAAACGGTTCATGTGGGCGGTAATATCGGACGCCCCTTGCTGGCAGAAGCCGGAAAAATGAAAGAAGAGGACTGGGCCGTGTTGGAACTGTCTTCTTTCCAGCTGCTGACCATGCACAAAAGCCCGGAAATCGCAGTGGTGACCAACCTGGCCCCCAATCATCTGAATGTACACAAGGGCATGGAAGAATATGTGGAAGCCAAGGCCAATGTGTTTTTGCATCAGAGCGCGGAGTGCAAGGTCATTTTGAATTACGACAATGAGATCACACGATCCTTCGCGGATCGCGCCCCTGGCCATGTCGTCTTTTTCAGCCGCCTGGCGCCGGAACAGGGCCATGTGTTTCTGCAGGATGACGCGATCGCAATCCGGAGCGCAGAGGGAGCGCGTTCGGTGCTCCCGATAAAAGATATTGCTATTCCCGGCGTACACAACGTAGAAAATTACATGGCGGCAGTAGCAGCGGTGGAGGATCTGGTGCCCGACGAAGTGATCCGCGCGGTAGCAGCAGCGTTTAATGGCGTGGAACACCGCATTGAATTGGTTCGGGAATGGCGGGGGGTAAAATACTATAACGATTCCATTGCCTCCAGTCCCAGCCGTACTATTGCAGGACTGCATTCTTTCCGGCAGAAAGTGATCCTCATTGCCGGCGGTAAAGATAAAGATGTCCCCTATGACGAATTGGGGCCGGAGATCGTAGCCCATGTGAAATTCCTGGTACTCACCGGCGGTGACGTACTCGGTTCCACAGTGCCTAAAATCTGTGCAGCAGTGCTTCATGCGCCGGGGTATGACAGCCATGACCTGCCGGTGCTGCTGATCGATGATTTTGAAGACGCCGTGCGGGCGGCAGCATCGCATGCTTCCGCCGGCGATGTGGTGCTGATGAGCCCTGCCAGCACCTCTTTTGATAAATTTTCCAACTTTATGGAACGGGGTAAAAAATACAAAGAAATTGTAAATCATTTGGGATAAGGATGCGTTTTTAATGAATTTATTTGGTTTTAGTGATGAAATTTTGAAACTGCGCGATCAGGCGCAAGCTGACATTGCCGCCCAGTTTGCACGAATTGACGCCATTGCCGAGCACAATACCCAAAAAGTGCTGGCAGCTTTTCAGAACCACCGGGTTGCGGAAAATATGTTCTCCGGTACCACGGGATACGGCTATGACGACAAGGGCCGTGATACTCTGGAGCAGATTTATGCTGATATCTTCCATACGGAAGACGCCGTGGTACGAGTACAGTTTGTCAGCGGAACGCATGCCATCACCTGCGCACTGTTTGGCAACTTGCGCCCCGGCGATGCCCTGTGCTATGTGACCGGAGAACCCTATGATACCATTCAAAGTGTCATCGGTATCGTGGGTGACGAGCCGGGCAATATGAAGCAGTACGGCATTGAATACCGCCAGGTGGATATGCTGGAAAACGGCTTGCCGGATGAGGCTGCCGTGGCCAAGGCTGTCAGCGATAAAAAAGTTAAAATCGCCATGATCCAGCGTTCCAAGGGGTATTCCACCCGGCAGTCCTTGTCCGTGGAAACCATCGGCAGCCTGTGCCGCTGCATCCGCGCAGCCAATCCCGACTGCATCATCATGGTCGACAACTGCTACGGTGAATTTGTAGAGGAACAGGAGCCCACAGACGTAGGCGCAGACCTGGTGGTAGGCTCCCTGATCAAGAACCCCGGAGGCGGTCTGGCACCCACCGGCGGCTATATCGCCGGGCGGCACGATCTGGTGGAAGCAGCAGCAAACCGGCTGACCGTGCCGGGGATCGGAAAAGAATGCGGCAGCACGCTGGGCAATAACCGCTTGATGTATCAGGGGCTGTTTCTGGCGCCCCACACGGTGGCTCAAGCATTAAAAACTGCTATTTTCTGCGCCCGGATGATGGAACTGCTGGGCTATGAAACAGAGCCGGCTTCTTCGGCGGTGCGCCACGATATCATTCAGATGATTTCTTTTGGCGCTCCGGAGCCGCTGAAAGCCTTTATCCGCGGCATCCAGTTCGGCTCCCCCGTGGACTCCTATGTCACGCCGGAACCCTGGGATATGCCCGGCTACGATTGCCCGGTCATTATGGCGGCAGGCGCCTTTATTCAAGGCGCATCCATCGAGCTGTCCTGTGATGCTCCCATGCGTGAACCCTATGTGGCCTATATGCAGGGCGGACTGACCTATGAATCCGGCAAAACGGGCATTCTGCTGGCCGTTTCCGAAATTTTGAAGCATCAGAACAAGCTGAACTGACATAAACTACCCCATGGGGTGGATCTATGTCGCTGAAATTTGCTATCTATCATAAAAAGCGCAGGCGCGGCCACGGGCTGCACCTGCTGCTTTTCATCCTGGCAATTTTGCTGCTGCTTGCCTGCGCCGCAGCAGCCGCGCAGCTGCGGCCGATTATGAACAGCATGGCTGACGCGCGCATTTCTAATGTGATCCATAAGGCGGTAACCGAAGCGGTAACAGAAACCATCAGCACCGGGGAATACGATTATGATGATTTGATTTCCCTGGAAAAGGACAATGATGGAAAAATCACAGCTTTGACCAGCAATATGTCCCGCTTTAACCGCCTTCAGGCGGAAGTGTCGGAAAATGTGCTGAAAAAGGTGGGTTCTGTCTCCAGCAGTGAATTGTCCATTCCGGTGGGCAGCCTGACTGGGATCGCTCTTCTGGCAGGCCGGGGGCCGGAATTCCATGTGCGGGTTTTATCCGTAGGCACGCCTTCGGCCGCCTTTGAAAATCTGCTGACAGATGCCGGTATCAACCAGACCAAACACCAAATTGTGTTGAATGTGAAAGTGGTCGTCAGCATCCTAATGCCGGGCTATACCACATCCACCACAGTAGAAAGCTCTCTGGCCGTGGCAGAAACGGTCATCGTGGGCTCTGTGCCCGAAACCTACACCTATTTCCATTCTTCTTCCATGGAGGATGTACAGGATTATGTGACCAACCAATGAAAAGACAGGTGAGAAACATGGACTATCGTGAAGAAATGAAAGCCCTGCGCGATGCGCTCAACGCCCACGGCTACCGCTATTATGTACTGGATGATCCCACTATTTCCGACTATGAATACGACCATATGCTGCGGCAGCTGGAAGATCTGGAACGGGTTCACCCGGAGGAGATCACACCAGATTCACCGACCCAACGGGTGGGGGGTAAAATTCTGTCTCAGTTTGACCCGGTGGAGCATGAGGTGCCCCTGGAAAGCCTGCAGGATGTATTCTCTCCGGAAGAAGTGGCGGAATTTGGCGCCCGGATGGCCGAAAGCCTGGATTGCCCGGCATACAGCGTAGAACCGAAGGTAGACGGCTTGTCGGTGGCCCTGGAATACCGCAACGGCGTATTTGTCCGCGGTGCCACCCGAGGGGATGGTCGGGTAGGGGAGGACGTGACAGAAAATTTGCGCACCATCAGATCCATCCCTATGGTTTTGCCGGAAAAGCTGCCCCATCTGATTGTCCGCGGCGAAGTATATATGTCCCACAAAGTATTCGAAGAACTGAATGCTCTGCGGGAAGTTCGAGGCGAATCTCTGTTTGCCAATCCCCGAAACGCGGCGGCAGGATCGCTGCGGCAGTTGGATTCAAAGGTTGCCGCCCAGCGCCGCCTGGATATTCAGATTTTTAATCTTCAGCTATGCGAGGGCAAGGACTTTGCTACTCACACCGAAGCTCTGGAATATCTCAAAAGCCAATCTTTTAAGGTAATCGATTACCGGCTGGTCTCCAATGCGGCGGAGTGCAATGCGGAAATAGCCGCCATAAACGAGCAACGGGAACAATATCCTTTCGATATGGACGGCGCCGTTGTAAAGTTAAATAGCTTAACAGATCGTGCAGTTCTAGGAAGCACAGCCAAAAGCCCGCGCTGGGCCATTGCCTATAAGTATCCGCCGGAACAAAAACCATCCAAAGTGGTAGACATCGTGGTTCAAGTGGGACGCACCGGTGTACTGACACCAAAAGCCGTAGTGGAGCCGGTACACCTGGCCGGAACTACTGTGACAAATGCCACGCTGCACAATCCGGACTATCTTACAGAAAAAGATATCCGTATTGGTAATACTGCATTGGTCCAGAAAGCGGGGGAGATTATCCCGGAAATCGTATCCGTTGACCTGTCCCGGCGCCCGGCCGGCACAGCTCCCTACCATCTGCCGGAAACCTGTCCGGTGTGCGGAGCGCCTGTATCCCGGGATCCGGACGGCGCAGCAATTCGTTGTACCGGTGCAGAATGTCCGGCACAGCTGCTGCGCAACCTGGTTCATTTCGTCAGCCGCGACGCCATGGACATTGATGGTATCGGCCCTGCGGTACTCCAACAGTTGATCGACGCAGATCTGGTTCGTTCGCCGGCAGATCTCTATGATTTGAAAGCAGATGCGATTGCCGCTTTGGATCGCATGGGTAAAAAATCAGCAGATAATGCGATAAACGCCATTGCCAAATCGAAGAAAACCGACCTATCCCGCCTTTTATACGCCTTGGGTATCCGTCAGGTGGGCGCCAAGGCGGCCAAGGTACTGGCCGCCCACTTCAAGTCATTTGATGCTTTGGCTTTGGCAGATCTGGAAGAGCTGACCGAGATCCCGGATATTGGACAGATCACCGCCCAATTTATTTTGGATTGGATGAGCAGCCCTCAGTCCCAGCACCTGATCAGTCGGCTGAAGAGCGCGGGTGTAAATCTGACTTATCTGGAACAGCAAGTCAACAACCATTTTGAAGGAATGACCTTTGTACTGACAGGTACGCTGACCCGGTGTACCCGCCAGGAAGCAGGAAAACTGGTGGAGGAACGGGGCGGTAAAGCAGCCTCCTCCGTATCCAAAAAAACCACTTATGTGGTGGCCGGAGAAAATGCCGGATCCAAATTGACCAAGGCGCAGGAACTCGGCATTCCTGTTTTGTCGGAAGAGGAATTTCTTGCGATGCTGTAAAAGCTCAAAATCACGGAAAAACCACGCAATTTACAGAAAATTCATAATTTTTTATTGACATTGTGCGGTGCAATGTGATATAGTACCATTTACCAAAAGGGAGTAGTTCACATCTCATATGAGGTGTTTGTGTTTCGTCATCCCGACTGAGCCGGATCGTCCGGCAAATCCGGAGCACAAGTAAGAAGCGAGACTTTTGTTGCAGGTGATTGCAGCAAAGGAATCGCTTCTTTTTTTATGCGAAATCCTGATAGTTGCGGAAAAGCCGTGCAAACTATGCAAAGGGAGTTGTTGTGAACGTGAAAACCATGTATCAAAAAACAAAAGACGAGGCCTTGCGGGATTGTGGATCCTCGCAAAAGGGCCTCACCTCTGCGGAAGTAGAGCAGCGCCGTGAAAAATATGGCTATAACGAACTGATCGAAGGAAAGAAAAAACCACTGTTTTTGATCTTTTTGGAGCAGTTTAAAGATTTTTTGGTTCTGATTTTGATCGTAGCCGCTGTGGTGTCTTTGATCCTTGGCGACGTGGAAAGCGCCGCCGTGATCCTGGCGGTCATCGTGATGAACGCTGTTCTGGGAACCGTGCAGCAAGTGAAGGCAAAGCACTCGCTGGAAAGTCTGAAACAGATCTCCACGCCGTCTGCCAAGGTGCTCCGGGATGGAAAAACCGTTGTAATTTCTTCCCGCGATGTAACGGTGGGCGATATCGTGTTTCTGGAAGCCGGCGACTCGGTATGCGCTGACGGACGCATTTTGGAAAATGCCAGTCTGAAAATCAACGAAAGCGCATTGACCGGCGAGAGCCTGAATGTTGAGAAGGAAGACAGCGTAATTGACGGGGAAGTCCCCCTGGGCGATCGGAAGAATATGGTGTATTCCGGCAGCTTTGTGACCTATGGCCGCGGCAGTTTCCTGGTAACCAACATCGGTATGGACACAGAGGTGGGTAAAATTGCCCAGCTGCTGAAAACCACTTCTGAAAAGAAAACACCCCTGCAGGTTAACCTGGATGATTTCGGCAAAAAGCTGGCTGTCCTGATTCTGATTATCTGCGCCGTGGTCTTTGGATTGAATGTGTTCCGCGGCGGCGAAATCATGGATGCTTTCCTGTTCGCTGTGGCCTTGGCTGTGGCTGCCATTCCCGAGGCATTGAGTTCTATTGTCACCATCGTATTGGCGTTCAGTACGCAAAAAATGGTGAAAGAAAACGCCATCATCCGCAAGCTGCAGGCTGTGGAGGGACTGGGCAGCGTGTCTATTATCTGTTCGGATAAAACCGGCACCTTGACTCAGAACAAAATGACTGTACAGAAAAACTATTTTAACGGCGCCATCCATGAAGACGGAGAAACTTCTTTCAGCGATCCTGTGGCCCGCAAGCTGTTGGACGCCTGTATCCTGTGCAGCGATGCCGAAATCTCCGACGGCAAAGAAATCGGAGATCCCACCGAAGTGGCACTGATTGCCATGGCGGAAAAGCACGATTACACCTGGCGCACAATTCGCCACGACTATCCCCGGATCGCAGAAATCCCCTTTGACTCTGACCGCAAGCTCATGTCCACGGTGAATGACATGGACGGCGAACTGACTTTCTATACAAAGGGTGCCGTAGATGTGCTGCTGGAGCGTATCGTCAGCATTGAAACTGCCGAGGGCGTCCGCGAGATCACTGCCGAGGATGTGGCAGCGATCCAGGCAGCCAACGAGCGCTTTTCTGAAAACGGTCTGCGTGTGCTTGCCTTTGCCAGCAAACGCGGCCGGGAAGATATGACCGGAACCTTGGATATCAGCGAAGAGCAGCACCTGACCTTTATCGGACTGATCGCCATGATGGATCCGCCCCGTGTGGAATCCAAAGACGCCGTGGCCAAGTGCATCCAAGCCGGTATCCGCCCCATTATGATCACCGGCGACCACAAGGTAACCGCTGCTGCCATCGCCCGGGAAATCGGCATTCTGCATGATGGTGAACGCGCTGTGGAAGGCGCGGAAATCGACCATATGAGCGACGAAGAACTGCGCGCAGTGGTACCGGAAATCTCCGTCTATGCCCGTGTGTCTCCGGAGCATAAGATCCGTATCGTCCGTGCCTGGCAGGATCGCGGCAACATCGTGTCTATGACTGGTGACGGCGTGAATGACGCTCCCGCCTTGAAGCAGGCGGACATCGGTGTGGCTATGGGTATCACCGGTACCGAAGTAGCGAAGGATGCCGCCTCTATGGTGCTGACAGACGATAACTTTGCTACGATTGTCAAAGCTGTCGAAAACGGCCGGAATGTGTATGCCAATATCAAAAAGTCCATCAAATTCCTGCTCTCCGGCAATACTGCGGGCATCTTCTCCGTACTGTATGCCAGCATTATGGCACTGCCGGTTCCCTTTGCAGCAGTGCATCTGCTGTTTATCAATTTGCTGACGGATAGCCTGCCCGCCATCTCTCTGGGTTTGGATCCCCACAGCAGCGAAGTGATGCAGGAGAAACCCCGGCCCAAGGATGAGCCTATTTTGACCAAGGATTTCCTCATTGGTCTGATCATTGAAGGCGCAGTGATCGCCCTCAATACCATGATCGCCTTCCATATCGGCCTGAACGCCGGTGCCGGTATGGCAGCAGGCAGCGCCGCTGTTGGTACTACTATGGCGTTTGCCACATTGTGCCTGTCCCGGTTGATGCACGGCTTTAACAGTAAAGCGGATCATCCGGTACTGTTTACCCGCGAAATGTTCAACAATCGATATCTGAATCTGTCTTTCCTGGCGGGCTTCCTGCTGCTTAGCGCAGTCCTTTTGATCCCGCCCCTGGCGCCCCTGTTCAAGGTTGCTGTTCTGACCCCCGCGCTGTACGGCACCATCATTGCATGCTCCGCCATGAATATCGTGGAAATCCAGGCCATCAAGGCTATCCGCACCTATCTGCGCAAAAAGAGATCTGCTTAACTTTTATGTTTAACAGCCCCGCCCGACAAGTTGCCGGGCGGGGCTGCTCCGTTTTTCGGCACCATCCGGTCTGCATCGACATACATTGATATGGGCGAGGGAAATTCCCGCCCAATGAAGCAGAGGAGGAATGCTGTTTTGAATCCAAAACCCGATGCAAAGCCGGAGAATAAACCGGAACCGCTGCCGGAGCAGAACTGTGCCGTCACCGAGGGTACGCTGCCCGGATGCTGCGCTCCGATGGCATATCCCTTTATTGCCATGCAGGAGCAAAACGCCGAACGCTATGATGCAGGGGAAGCGCTGCGAAGCGGCACGCTGTTCCCTGGCCTCGATCTACCTTTCCGCACCCAAATGCAAGCCCGCTTTCCGGAGGTACCGGCAGCTGTGGCTGAACTGATGGGGCTGGACTTTGCCCTGGACGAACTGGGGTTATATCTTGATACGCATCCCAATGATCGGGATGCTTTGGAATTGTTTCAGTCATACAGTATGCTGGCCCGCCAAGGACGCGAAAAATACGAATCGCTGTACGGCCCTCTGGAGCGGAGATCTGTTTCTGCCGATGGCACGTATACCTGGATTCGGAATCCCTGGCCCTGGGAAGGAGGCAAGCAGTAATGTTTGTTTATGAAAAAAAGCTGCAGTATCCTGTAAAGATTAAAAATACCAACCCAAAGCTGGCTGCGCTGATTATCAGCCAGTATGGCGGGCCATAGTGTATTAGACTATTATTTTGGTAAAAAA
>CALDMR010000089.1 GCA_937915065.1 uncultured Clostridia bacterium | reverse complement strand
TGTACTATCCTTTTTATCGTGCGATCCGCAATACAGAGCGGGTGGTGGCGTCTTGCCCGCTGCGGTATGAAGCGGGACGGTATGAGATCGATTTTCAGCTGTTGGAGGAATTGGCTCTGCGGCCGGAGAATACGGTGCTGCTGCTATGCAGCCCCCACAATCCGGTGGGGCGGGTTTGGACGGCGGCGGAGATCCATCGCATTGCAGAGATCTGCCTGCGGGGGAACCTGTCTGTGATCGCCGACGAAATTCATTGGGATCTTACCTTTCCCGGTCATCCTCATGTGTCATTCGGCACGCTGGAGGGGGAACTGGCAGAGCGCACGATCCCCTGCACTGCACCCAGCAAAACATTCCATCTGGCGGGGCTGAACCAAAGCAATCTGCTGGTTCGGAACGAAGGGCTGCGCCGCAGGCTGCTGGGTCTGCTGCGGGCCGATGCCACGCCCATGCAGTCGCCGCTGGGGTATGTGGCCTGCCAGACTGCTTATGAGCAGTGCGACGGCTGGCTGGAGGCCCTGCTGGCCTATCTGGATGAAAACCGGCGGTATGTGGCCTCTTATATCGGGGAGCAGATTCCGGCCTTGTATGCGGTTCCCCTGGAGGGAACCTATCTGCAGTGGGTTGACTGCCGGGGATTGGGGCTGGAACCGGAGGCGCTGAAGGCGCGGATGCAGGCCCACGATCTGTTCTTTGACGAGGGGAGTCTGTTCGGCGCAGAGGGCGATGGATTTGAGCGCATCAACCTGGCCTGCCCCCGGACGGTGCTGGCCGGAGCCATGGAACGGCTGAAAGCGGCGGCGGAAGATTGATCGTTCACAAAATGTTCACCGTTCTTTCAAATTTTCTTCATCCTTTTTGCCCGGCGGCGTAGTATAGTAATCTTGCAAGCAGGAAATCCCCCCTTTCTTACTTGAATTTACTCTCTCTTTTCATTTCATTTCAAAACACCAAAACCGGCGGCGCAGCCCGCTGCCGGCGACTGAAGCAGAAGGATCGGTTCTGATGAACCGATCCTTCTGCTTGTTTGGAACCAGGAACCGGCAGCGAGCATGGGGCGCTGGATCGAAATAATCCAATTTTTCCGAAAAGCCTTGTATTTTTTTGACGTGTTCTTGGACTTAATGCGCAAATCCCCCATCTGCGCATTGACAACTTGGGCGATTGGAATAAAATATAACTGTAGCATTCTGTGCTTTTTGATATTTCGCACAAGGTCGTGCGGAGTGTTTTCAGTCCAAGAGATAGGGAGGAAAAGTATCTATGGGCGTTGATATTAAAGATTTGCTGCCGTCGGATGATGAGGGGCGGCTGCGTATTATTCAGGAGCAGGTGCCAGGCAACCAGATTTCTCTGGCGCACATTATCGGTGGCCCTCAACCGATTATTTATCAGAAACTGGGCCTGAACCCCGATATCGATTATGACGGCGCTGCCATCGGTATTCTCACGGTGGTGCCCTATGAATCTTCCATCATTGCGGCGGATATCGCCACAAAGGCGGCGGATATTTACCTGGGCTTTGTAGACCGTTTTTCCGGCACGCTGATCATCACCGGCGAGTTGGCGGAAGTGACCACCGCCGTCCACGAGATCGTTCGCTATTTCCGCGACGAGATGGGTTTTGCCGCCTGCAAAATCACAAAGAGATGAAACGGCCATGCGCAAGATTATTTTTATCGGGCGCAGCGAGTGCGGAAAAACTTCGCTGACCCAGGCGATGCGCGGCGAAACCGTGACCTATCACAAAACGCAATATGTCAATACCTTCGATGTTATCATCGACACGCCAGGTGAGTATGCGGAAACGGCCCGCTTGGGCGGCGCTTTGGCCACCTATTCCTACGAAGCGGATGTGGTGGGCCTGCTGCTGAGCGCCATCGAGCCCTACTCCCTGTATCCGCCTTCGGTCACGGTGCTGGCCAACCGCGAGGTTATCGGCATCGTTACCAAGATCGACCACCGCCTGGCCAATCCCGCGCAGGCGGCAGAGTGGCTGAAGCTGGCAGGCTGCCGAAAGATTTTTTATATCAGTTCCTACAGCGGCGAGGGAATCCCCGAGCTGTTGGAATATCTGCGGGAAGACGGCGATGTGATGCCCTGGGAAAAGGCCAAGGAGCAGATGGATGAATTTAACCGTTCCGGCGGCAATTACAGCGCTGTGGATGATAAGATGACTGTGGAGGACGACCTGCATAAAAAGCGCGCGTTCAAAACCGTTGTGGTGGGCGAAGATGTGCTGGGCCGCGAGATCACGGCAGATGGGGAAAGCGTGGTGCCGTCCAAGGATGTGCCCGCCAAGATCCATGTGAAATTCAAAAACGAACTGTAAAAAACTCTGCATCGCGCAATCGTGCGCGGCGCAGAGTTTTTTTGCACCCTTTTTTCAAGTTGGCGGAAAAAACGGAGTTGGGTAAAAAACCGGCTCCGGCATGGAGCCGGAACCGGTTTCAGGAGAACAAACAAGATTTAGTTGCCAGCAACCAGACGGGCGGTATCCTGGGCGATGACCAACTCTTCGTTGGTGGGGATCACCAGGATCTTGACGCGGGAATCGCTGGTGGAGATCAGGGCTTCCTGACCGCGAACCATGTTCTTGTCGTGGTCGATCTTAATGCCCATGAAGTCCAAACCGGAAGCGATCTTCTCGCGCAGTTCGGGAGAGTTTTCGCCCACGCCTGCGGTGAAGATCAGCACGTCGATGCCGTTCATGGCAGCGGCGGCAGAAGCAATGCGCTTATGGGTCTTGTAGCAGAAGATGTCGATGGCCAGGGCGGCGCGCTCGTTGCCTTCCTCGGCAGCCTTTTCCAAATCGCGGAAGTCGGAAGAAACGCCGGAAATACCCAGCATACCGGACTTCTTGTTCAGCACGTCCATAACCTGCTCAATGCTCATATTGTGGTTTTCCATCATATACTCAATGATAGACACGTCGATAGAGCCGCAGCGGGTGCCCATGGGCAGGCCATCCAGGGGAGTGAAGCCCATGGAGGTCTCGATGCTCTTACCGCCGGCAATGGCGTCAACGGAAGAACCGTTGCCCAGGTGGCAGTTGACGATCTTCA